>JBGTIG010000191.1:0-12749 GCA_041745755.1 Lysobacterales bacterium | reverse complement strand
GGCTTTCGCGCGGTCGACCCGGGTGCGTTGCGATTGCCTGCGCCCGTGGATTTGGGTGGCTTGTTGGCGGTCGGCCGGGACTTGGCGCCCGCGACCGATCTGGTGGCGCTGGCCGGTTTCGATTTCGATTTCGGCGCAGGGCTGGCAGCAGCAGCGCGCGGTCTTGCGCTCCGGCCGAGGGCGCGCGTCAAACCCGCATCGTCATCGCTCCAGGAATCCGGAAGCCACGGTGCTGCCTTGCCACCGGAGGACTTGCGCTGGCCCGCCGCTCCACCCGTTGCCGGTTTCGCACCTTTCTGGACCTGCGACTGCCGGGGCGCCTGGGGTGGGCGGGCGTCGAGCTTCCTTCGACTTTCGTCTGCGCGATTGCGCGGAGCTGGGGCAGCAGCGCCTTTGGATCTGCCGGGCGGCGTTTTTGAGCGTCTTGTCATGCGGTGATGGTATCGCGCTCTGCAGATCTGCCGAACCCAAGGGGCGTTCGCGTCAGCGAACGACCCGCCCGTCCGTCTGCCTGCTGACGGCGTACATGAAACAGGGCCTGGGCTCGGCGCCGAGGTTCGGGTGCACGGCAAAACGCTCGTGCCTGCCTTCCCGCAGGAACCCCGCCTTCTCCAGCGCCCGTTGGGACCGCAGGTTCTCGACGTCGCAGAAGGCCTGCACGCGAAAAACCCGGGGCTGGGCCAGCGCTAGGCCTGACAAGCCTGCAATCGCCTCGGGCATGAAGCCATGCCCCCAGTGAGCAGGCGCGAGAACGTAGCCGAGATCCACTGAGTGGTCCGACGGACGCGCCTCGATCATGCCGATGGGAACATTCGCGGCCTGCCCCAACGCGAGGACATACGCGAAGCGTGTGCCCGCCGCTGCGGCGTCGATGCATCCGGAAACAAAGGATCGAGTGGCAGCAACGTCGGTATGGGGGCGCCACATCAGGTAGCGCGAAGCTTCCGGCAGGCTTGCGTAGGCGGCGAACAACTGTTCGCTGTCCGACAGGACCGGCAGTCTCGCTACGAGGCGCAACGTCTCGAACGCTGAGGGAAACATCGGCGCGTCGCGAAGTATCGCGCGTGGATGGGGCCGAGAGCGATTCAAGACGTGCGTACGCGACGGAGCATGATGTTGAACTGGCCTTGCCGGGCGTCGGGCTCGTTTTCTCCGCCGGCGCGCACGAATCTCACGATCAGTTTTTGACGCTCCGACGCCGGCAGCTCCAGCAGCAACCGGTCGATGTCGTTCAACGGGTGGTCGGCAAAGTACATCTGCGTCGTGACCTCGTGGAATCCCCGCTTCGATACCCTGAAGTGGATATGCGGAGGGCGCATCCAGTTCTGCTCCGCCGGATAGGGGCCAGGAATTATCGTCTTGAACCGGTAGTGGCCGTTCCCGTCGGCCTTGATCTGCCCCCACCCCTGGAAGTCCGGATCCAGCGGCGCGGGATTCGGATCGTCCTCGTGGGCATAGCGGCCAAGGCTGTTCGCCTGCCAGACATCCACGAATGCCCCTGGAATCGGCTTGTTGTCATCGCCCAGCACTTGACCGCTGACAAGTACCACTTCGCCTTTGGCTCGACCGGAATGGCCCCGGATCTGCGTCAGATCCGGATCCTTGTCCGCCTGGTCATGCTTCGGATAGAACGGCCCGGCAGTCTGGGCGGGCGTTCCATGGCCGGAATCCGCATTCGATTTCGCGAATGCGCTGCCGGAAGCGGCAGCTACCGCTCCAAGTCCGATGCGCAGGATTGCACGCCGAGTGACCTCAACATCGCTGGTCATGTCGCCTCCCCGGCTTTCGCGTGTGTGATGCTCGACATCGATGGTGGCGCGGAGCGAAGTTGATTACAAACTGCTGTGGGTGCACTGACCATGCGTGGCAGCCGCCATCGCGACGCGGCGATGACATGGAAATCGCCGCTTTCCACAGGCGCAATCGAGGCCTCGCTCCGCCAGGCGCTCGCGGGCCGCGGCGGGGCTCACCCTTGGCACAGCGGCCCCGCCGCGTCTAGCCCCCCTGGCGCCTCGCGGGCAGATTGATGCCGAAGGCCCATTTCCACGCATCGCCGTCCTTGACGTAGACCGACGTGCCCCAGACCGATCCAACCTGCTGGCCGAAGCAGGTGCCATCGGCAGCTCCCGTATGCGTCAGGATCCCCAGGGTCGGGGAAAGCATCGTGGCCACGCCGTCGGTGACGCTGATGCTCTCGATATCGCATCCAGGCCCGGTCCAGTCCCTGATGACATCGGCCTTGGTTGGGTAGAACACGCCAAAGATGTTGATGAACGAAATTTCATCGGCCGTCAGGTCACCCAGCCTGCTTGCATCGTGATCCTTCCAGGCTTCCCAGATGGCCTTTTCGGCCGCCATCAACGCAGCGGTGGCGTCATCCCGATCGGCGGCCCGCGCCTCGACCATCGGCCCGGTTTCCTTCATGCCAGCCGGTGTTGCGGGAGCTGCTTTCGGATCGACGATCGGAGCTTCCGCATGAAAGACACCTTTCCACTCATTGCCCTCGCGAACGTAGATGCCCGCCGCCCGGGTATTGGACGGAACCCTTTGCCCGCCGCACGTGGCATCGACGGTCGTCCGGTAGGTGAGCAATGCCACATCCGTACCAAGCGGCCTCACCTCCTCGTCGGACAGCGCATAGCTGCTGACGGTGCATTCAGCGCCGGTGTACTCCCTGGTCGCTGATGCCTTGTCGAGCCTGCCGGAAGAACCGTAGCCGACAAACCGGTCCGACAGGAACGTGTCCCAGAATTTTGCATCCCTGGTCTTCCAGGCCTCGTATGCGCTCTTCTCCAGCGTGACCAGTGATTGCTCTGTCGGTGCGGCCGCAGCCCCCTTCGCAACCGGTGCAGCGGCGTTTTCGCCTTTCCCCGTCGCATTTCCACCGCCCAACGCGACGACCAGTGCGGCTAGCGCGATGACGGCGGAGTACCTGATCCGGCTCATGGGTAGCCCTCCCGGAAAGACAGTGAATGCGGAATGCAAGGCAAAAGATAGCGCAGTCAGAGGTCGGGCATGTCGCGGCGCGAACCCGGAGCAGCGGTGAAGGATTCGGGTCCATGCCTCAGGCTTCGATGGGCTCGAGTCCGCGTATCGCGCGGATGCCGAGCCCCGGCGCATCCGTCACGGTGATTTCGGATTCATTGAAGTTCACGCCCCCCTCAACCGGGTCGTACGCGCAGAGCGAAGGACCGTCGAGATCGACCCTGGTGATGACGCTGGACTTGGCCACGGCCAGATGCACCGCCGCAGCGACGCTGATGCTCGACTCGATCATGCAGCCGATCATGCATTCCACGCCGTGTATCTCGGCGATGTCGGCGATCTGGATGGCCCTGGAAAGTCCACCGGCTTTCATGAGCTTGATGTTGATGATGTCCGCCGCGCGCATGCGCATGAGATCGATCACCTCTGCGGGGCCGAAGACCGACTCGTCGGCCATGATCGGCGTGTGCACGCGCTGGGTGACGTACTTGAGACCCTCGAGGTCCTGCGCCCTCACCGGCTGCTCGACGAGCTCGAGGCGTACGCCAGCGTCTTCCAGGGATCGAATCGCGTACACCGCTTCCTTTGGCGTCCAGCCCTGGTTGGCATCGAGCCGGAGCAGCGCGCGGTCCTTGACAGCGGCATGGATCGCCTTCACGCGCTCGAGATCGATGCCGATGTCCTTGCCGACCTTGACCTTGAGCGTCTCGAAACCCCGATCCACTGCGGCAATCGAGTCAGCGACCATCTTGTCGATGTCGTCGACGCTGATGGTGATGTCGGTGGTGATCACCGGATCGCCGCCGCCCAGCATCTTGTAGAGCGGAGCGCTGTAGAGCTGGCCGAAAAGGTCGTATACCGCGATCTCGACCGCCGCCTTGGCGCTGGTGTTCTTTTCGATCGCACCCTGGATGAGGTGCGTGATCCGGTTGAGGTTGGCGATCTCCTGCCCGATCACCCTCGGCGCAATGAACTTGCTGATCGCCTGGACGATGGAGCCGTGCGTGTCCCCGGTGATGACCGCGGTCGCGGGCGCTTCGCCGTATCCGACATGACCGGTGTCGGTGTGCATCTTCACCACGACATCCTCGACGGCTTCGACGGTGCGGAGTGCCGTCTTGAATGGCGTCTTCAGCGGAACCTTCAGCATCGCGAGTTCGATCGTGGTGATTTTCATGAGTGGGGTCTGGTTGTTCCCGGGGCTCGTCGGGAGTTCGGGAGTTCGGGAGTTCGGAAGTTCGGGAGTTCGGGACTTCAAGGGCGGATGCGCTGGACGCTGGTGATTCCATCGATCGTGAACTGGGCCTCACCTGCCATCAGCGGTGCCAGCGGAGTGACCGCTACCCCGTTGAGCACGACGCGCCTGAGTTCGCCATCGCCGGTCCGGTAGGTGATGCCGGTGGTGTCGTGGATCACGTAGGGCAGCCCCTGTTCATGGCCGATCACCATCATCACGTGGCCCGGGATGTAGACGAGATCGCCGACGTCGAGGGTGCGCAGCACGGCCAGGCGCGCCGCGTGATCCATGCCCGGATCGAATGCGATGCGATTGAACGCGGGACTGATCGCCTGATCGCTCGTGTTCCTGGGCAGCGTCACGCCGAAACTCCGGTACACCTCGGAGACGAAACCGCTGCAGTCGCGCGCCTCGTGCGAATGGCCCCATCCATAGCGCTCGCCGAGGAACTTGAAGCTCTGGCGCAGCAAGGCCTCCCGACTGAGCGGAAGATAACCTGCGGCGACTTCGGCGCTCTGCCTGAGCAGCGCGGGCGCGAATGCGAGCTCGCCCTTTGCATCGCGGATCGGAAGCTCGATCACGTGTGCGGTGTAGGGATGCTGGCCATTGACCGGACGATCCGCCGGCCATTGCGCCACCAGTGGCACGCGCACCCCCATGTCGAGTCTGAGTTCGGAGACCTGCGGCAGTTCAGGCGTGAAGGTGGTGCGCACGTCCGCGCCAGTGACCACGAGATACGGTGTCTTCCGGCCGTGACCGAATACCGCTTCCGCACTTCCCGCGGCAATGAACCGTTTCTCGATCCATGCCTCGTAGAGTTCGCCGACGACAAACCACCATCTACCGTCGCGGCTGGTGTGCACCAGCGCCACGGGGGTGCCGGGGAAAAGTGCGCTTTCCTGGAATCGGTCGATGTCCGTACCGGTGCGGGAATCGAACGCGCGCTCCATGGTGGGAAATGTCCGCAGGTCGGCGCGGCGCGTGACCAATCCGTAGCGGGTCGGCTGCCGCGCCGGGATCGAGTCGAGCGCCATCGATTCCTGCAGCGCGGCCCACGTGGCCCCGGATAGCTCTGCTCCCGCGTTGTCGTACAAGGGGCCGTCCGGTGCCCGTGACAGTTTCCCGATCCAGTCGACCACGCGCGCTCGCTCGAGCATGGGGGGCAGCTTTTCGATGTCGTTGACCGAGGCGTCGAGCTCGCCCAGCCGCGCGTTCTGGGCCTCGATGGCGGCGGTGTCCAGCACGACCCGGTCACCGTCTGGCTGCTTGCGGATCCAGTAGTCCGCGCGAAGATGCGCAGGCGCGACGCCGATGACGCCATGTGCCGAGGCGGCGCGGTGTATCGCAGCGTCATGGATCGCCTCGGTGGGCGCTCCTGGTTGGTCGCGTGCAAGGCCGGCGCAGCCGGCGACTGCGAGTGCCGCCAGCAGCGGGGCAACGAGGCGGAGGTCGGTATGCATGAATCTGCTCACGGTGAGGGGCCAGGGTGGAGAGCACGTGCAACTGAGGGCCACAGCAGCGCCTGGCGCCGAGCGGCGCCAGGCGCTGCAGGAGTTGCTCGGACGTAGTCCTTGCGATCCGTCGCGTGTCCATCGATTGAAGGCAGGAGAATCCGCCCCGCAGCGAGCAGGACCACCGCCCGGTAGGGCCAGGCAGTCGTGATCATCGCGCCCCGCGCGCTCGCTGAGCGCCGCGCCCTAAGATAGCCGACGTGACACCGAAGCGGCCCCATGGGAATCCACTGCGCCTCTATTGGCCAGCGCGCGTGCGCGGACGGGCGAGTTCGCCGGTGGCGGTCACCCTCGCCCTGGCATTGTTGTGGACTGCGACTGCGACGACGGCAGCAACACCCGCAGCAGAGTCCCCGACTCCGGACGGCGACATCGTGGCGCTGGTCGACGCGGGTCGGTTCGAGGCAGCCGATGCCGCGATCGATCGCACGATCGCCGACGCCGGAACCGCTCCGGACGCGCGCCGCGCCGCCCTGTTCCAACGCGAACGCATGCGGCGCATCCGCATCGACTTTCCGTATCGCCGTGAACAGGTCGAGTCGCAACTCCGCAAGCAGGTTCCGGATCTTCGTGACGCGGAGTTCGACGCGTGGGACCGCGCCGGGTTGCTGGAGCACCAGGTCCTGGACGGCGACAGGCTGTACTTCGATCGCGCGGCTTCCAACCTCTTTCGCATCAGTTCCGCTGCACTCGCACGCCGCGATCCCGCGCTGCCGCCGCTGAGGACGGGACCGCTCGAAACCGCACACCCGCATCATGCGGAAGTGCGGCGCGAAGCGCTCGCAAGCGGGCACAACAGCGTGTCCCCGCGACGCGTGCGGATCGCGTACTCGCTGACCGTCGCTGCCGACGCGGTGCCAGACGGCAGGACGATCCGCGCATGGCTGCCCTATCCGCGGGCGCTTCCGGGACAGCAGGAAGACCTTCAGCTCATCGAAAGCGCGCCGGCCAGGCACCGCATCGCACCCGCCTCCGCACCACAGCGAACCGTGTACCTGGAACAGGCCGCTCGCGCAGGAGAGCCCACGCGATTTCGCATCAGCTACGAGCTGACCGTGATGGCGCAGTATCACGCGATCGATGCAGCGAGGGTCGTGCCGGCGCCATCCACGCCAGAATTGCGCGCGCACCTCGGTGAACGCGCTCCGCATGTAGTGTTCACCCCGGAGATGCGCGCCTTTTCCCGCAGGATCGTGGGTGACGAGAAAAACCCCTATCGGGTCGCGCGTCTGTTGTTCGACGCGGTGGACCAGATCCCCTGGGCAGGCGCCCGCGAGTATTCAACGATCTCGAACATCAGTGCGCACGCGCTGGAAACGCGCCGCGCCGACTGCGGCCAGCAGACGCTGCTGCTGATGACACTGCTGCGGCTCAACGGCATTCCGGCGCGCTGGCAATCCGGCTGGGTGTTCTCCGAGGCCGGCTACGACACGATGCACGACTGGGGCTGGTTGTACCTGGCTCCGTACGGGTGGGTGCCCATGGACGTGACCTTTGGTCGACTTCCCGGTATTGACGACGACGGCTCGCGCTTCTATCTCGGCGGCCTCGATGCCTATCGCGTGGCGTTCAACGACGACTACAGCCGCGACTTCGTACCGCCCAAGCAGCATTTCCGCTCCGAGACGGTTGACCTGCAGCGCGGCGAAGTCGAATGGGACGGAGGCAACCTCTATTTCGACCAGTGGGACTACGATTTTCAGTGGCAGATGTTGCCCTTGAAGCAATGAATCGGGCCTCCTTCACTGCGCTTGACGGGAGGCGCGCACGCCGGGCGCGGGGGGCGACGCTCGCGATGACCAGGGTCGATCCCGGCGCGGACTTCAGCTTCGACTTCGACGACCTGGCGTTCGAGCGCGTGGCGCCGTGCGAAGCCGCGCAATGGCACTGACCGATCGGCTTTCAATTGACAGTGCGGACACGCGTGGCTATCGTGCGCGGCCTTGCGGGGCATGCCCGCAGGGGCTTTGCCCAGGTGGCGGAATTGGTAGACGCACTAGCTTCAGGTGCTAGCGGGGCGACCCGTGGAGGTTCGAGTCCTCTCCTGGGCACCACATGCAGACAAAGCCGCAGCGATGCGGCTTTTTTTGTGCCTCACGCGAGCGGCATGCGCCTGCCGGCGAGCGCATGCCGTCGCGGGAGCTTCCGTCCGGCGAATTCAGCGCAGGGCATACACCAGCAGCGCAACCGCCATGCCGAGCATGCTGAGCCAGGTGAGCAGCATGCCGTACATGCGGCCGAACGAGACGCCGGAGGAACGCGACAACCCCAGCGGATGCAGGATGCGACCGAGCAGCAGCGCACCTCCCGCGACATACAGCCAGAGCGCGGGCAGCCCGAGCAGTTCGAGCGCGAGCAGCTCCACCATCGCGATCGGAATGTATTCGGCGGCATTGCCGTGCGCGCGGACGCGTTGCTGCATGTGCTCCTGAGCGCCATCGCCGAGACCGATGCGATGCCGGCGCCTGGAGACCACCACGCGAACGGCCAGGACCAGCAGCAGGACGACGTGCAGCGCAACGAACAGAGCAGTGATCTTGGGTACCAATGGCATCGCGTTCTCCCCGTTTGGATACGACCTGGTATCAGCCTCAGATGAGCCCGCGACGCCAGGGGCCGGTGATCGCCACCGTCACTCCGGGCGACTGGATGTTGGCGAACAGCCAGCGGCCATCCGGCGAGAAGCAGGCGCCAGCCCACTCCGCCCGTCGGAAATCACCCTCGTGGCCGTGTACCGCCCGGTCGAGCACGACGCGGTTCCGGGCGAAGGGAAACAAGCCGCCTCCGGTGTCGAGTCCATGCAGATACTTGCCCCCCTGGCGATCGCCATCTTCGCAGAGTACAAGCCCACCGCGCGGACTGAAGCAGAGATTGTCCGGATAGTTGAGCTGCTCGCGATCACGCGATTCGAACAGCAGCGTCAGCTCTTCGCGTCCGGGTGCATAGGCCCAGACCTGGCCGACCGCCGCATCGCCGCCATCGGTCGCCGTGAAATAGATCGTGCGGGCGGTAGCGAAGCAGCCCTCGAGCCGGGTGAACTCCGCGCCTCCGCGCGAGCGACCCTGGGCATACACGCCAAGGCCGTCGCGCGTTCCCGGAGAATGCGCGCGCACCGGCTCGGCAATGTCCGTCCAGCGCGTACGGAACGTGGCGCCCTGGCGCAAACCGCGGCGCATGTCCGTGCGCCCCTCGACGCCCAGCATCTGCAGCTGCCCACCGAGCGCCAGGTTTCCGGGAGAGGTCGGCCGCATGCGATAGAAACCGGCGGCCGGACTGCGGTCCTCGGTCAGGTACACGTCCCCGGTCGCGGCGTGGACGACTGCAGCCTCATGGCGAAACTGCCCGCAATCGGGCAGCAGGCGCGGCGCGGCGCCGCCGGAACCGGGACTGCGACCAGGATCCACCTCGAACACGAAACCGTGCGGGTGTGCGAGTGGCTCCGCCGTGTCGCCGGGATTCGAAGCCCACTCCTCGCAGGACAGCCAGGTTCCCCACGGCGTGATGCCGCCGGAGCAGTTCTGCAGCGTGCCCGCGAGCGACGCCCACGCCTTGTCCGCAAGGCCGGTTTCCGTATCGAACTCGAAAGTGGTGGTGCCACCTGTCGCGACGGGGTCGTACTGGATCCGCGCAGGGCCGAACGCGCCCGTGAAACTGACCTGTTCGTGATTGCGCACGAGGGTCACGCGCGAACCACCCGCGCGCACGACCCCCATGCCGTCGTGCGCGCCCGGCGTCGGAGTGCCGTCCGCCATTTCCTCGCCTGTCCAGCCGAATGTGCGGTAGGAAAATCCCCGGGGCAACGACAACAGATCCAGCCCCGTGGCGGCATCGCGCGCGGGAGTCAGCGCCCCGTAACCCTGCGACCAGCGCCGCGTGAGCTTTGCGGAATCTCCCGCTGCTGCCAGCAGGCGCGCGTGCGAACTCGCGGCGACGGCTCCGACGGCGATCGCACGACCCAGGAATGCGCGGCGCCCCGGCTGGGCCAATCTCGGATCGTATGGATCTCCAGGATTCATTCGAGAATCCGCACGCCCAACGCCTCGATCGACCACGCCTCGCCCGCGCTGACGTCGAGCGACTCCGAGCGCAGGTGCGCGGCGCGATCCTCGCTGAGCGATGTGCGCGCAAGCGAACCGAGCACCAGCGCCTGCCCGCTGGCATCGGCAGGTATCGCGAACCGGTGCCCGGTCTCGACACGAACCATGGCATCGCCGTCGTGCAGTGTCATCCAGCAACCCTTGCGCTGGCAGACCTTGCCGATGCGGCCGCTGATGACCTGCCGACCGCTGGGCCGATCAGGCTGCGCAAGCGCGCGCGCCAGTGGAATCGGCGCCGCGGAAGCGACCGGATCGCCGAAATTCGAGGAACGGTCGCCGGCGCGAGCCGACTTCAACGGTGCTTCAGGCTCGACGGTCGCCGCCTGGCCACGGTCGTGCGCGCCGAGTCCTGCGATGCCCGCGCACGACAGCGCGACGATCGATGTGAGCAGCATTCGATGTTTGCGGTTCAACACTTCGATGACTCCTCAGGCTGCCAGCGGCAGCGCGGCAAGTTCGGATAGTTCGTCGCGCGTGCCGAATCGACCCCTGGCGTCGCGGGTGACGTGGGCCAGCGCGCAGCCCGGATCGTGGGTAAAGAACAGGCGCACGCCGCGCGCCAGCTTGTCCTCGAGGAACGCGCGCTTCTCCTCGATCAGCAACTCCGGAAAGCGGTCGTAGCCCATGGTGATCGGCACGTGCACCCAGGGTCGGCCGGGAATGAGATCGGTGCAGAACACCACGCCCCCATCGCCACCGATCTCGGCGAGCATGAGTCCCGGCGAATGGCCGGCGCTGAAATCGAATCGCACCGCGTCGCCGAGCGTCGGCGAATGCGGGGCGTCGACGAGTTCCAGCCGACCGGTGGCCTCGAGCAATCCCTGCAGGTCGGGAATGAACGACGCGCGATCGCGCGGATGCGGGTCGACCGCGCGCTCCCATGCCGCAGTACTGACGACGAAGGTCGCGTTGGGAAAGAGCAGCTGCGGCCGCGTCCCTTCGCACCACGCCGCCAGCAGGCCGCCCGCGTGATCGAAGTGCAGATGCGACAACACCACCACGTCGATGTCGGCATGCGAGAAACCTGCCTGCGCCAGCGAACCGAGCAGGACATGCCGATCCTCGATCACGCCGTATCGCACGCGCAGCTTCGGTTCGAAGAAGGCGCCGATTCCCGTCTCGAACAGCACGCGCCTGCCATTGATGCCTTCGACCAGCAGCGCACGGCACGCCAGCGGCACGCGATTTTGCGCATCCGGCGGCAGCCACTCCGCCCACAGCGCGCGCGGCGCGTTGCCGAACATCGCCCCGCCGTCGAGGCTCTGGCTGTTACCCATCACCGACCACATTCTCACCACACCACTCCCTCGCCTTGCGCCGCGTCAGCGCGTTTCGGGCGCCACGGCGAACTTGCCGGCGCCACCACGCGGATCGGTGCCGCCCGAAAGCCGGTTGTCGCGTCGATCCCAGACTACCGCCTGCATGTTGCCCCAGTTCGATTCGGATTCGTTGATGGTGTGGCCGCGCGCGCGCAGGGCTGCGACTTCGGCAGGGCCGAGGGCCCCGCGCTCCGCAGACACGGCGTCCGGCAGGTATTGATGGTGCAGCCGCGGCTTCGCGACGAAGTCGGCCGGCATTGCGCCGTCGACGAAATCGAGGATGGCGAGCAGCACCATGCTGATGATGCGCGAACCGCCGGGCGTTCCGAGCACCGCCACGCGGTCCTTGCCGATCACGATCGTCGGCGTCATCGACGACAGCGGCCGTTTACCCGGCTCGATCGCGTTGGCGTCATTGCCGACCAGCCCGAAGGCGTTGGCCGCGCCGGCCTTCAGTGCAAAGTCGTCCATCTGGTTGTTGAGCACGATGCCGGTACCGGGCGCCACGAAGCCGGAACCGAACGGCAGATTCACGGTCAGGGTCGCGGCGACCAGGTTGCCGGATGCATCGATGACCGAGAAGTGCGTGGTGTCGGTTCCGCTCGCGGACTGCTCGATGCCCGGCAACATCGCGGAGGGTGTCGCGCGATCGAGTCGGATGCCCGCGCGCAAGCCCGCCGCGTAATGCGGGCTCAGGAGGCGCTCGAGGGGCGCGTCGACGAAGTCGGCGTCACCCAGATACTGCCCGCGATCGCGGTAGGCCCGACGCATGGTCTCCACCAGCACGTGCACGCGATCCACGGGATCCATCTCCGCAATTTCGTACCCTGAGAGGATGTTGAGCATGGTCGCCAGCAGCACTCCACCCGAAGACGGTGACGGCGCGGTGACAATCTCGTATCCGCGATAGTGGAGGCGTATGGGCGTGCGTTCGGCGACGCGATATGCGGCCAGATCCGCTTCGGTCCAGAGGCCCCCGTTGGCGCGCACGCCGCGAACCATGCGCTTCGCAAGCTGCCCACGATAGAAATCCTCGTTGCCGTGCGTGGCGATCCGCTCGAGCGTGCGCGCAAGATCCGGCTGTCGGATCAGCGTGCCCTCTTCCGGCAACTTGCCGCCCGGGAGAAAAATCGCCGCTGCGTCGGGATAGCGGCGGACCACTTCGATGCGGGCGCCGAGCAACCGGCGGAACTTGCCGTACACCGGAAAACCCTCGCGCGCGATGCGCACCGCGGGCGCGAGCGATTGCTCGAGCGGCAGCTTGCCGTATCTCGACGCGAGGTGGACGAGCGCCGCGGGTTCTCCCGGGATCCCCGCGGCCATCGGGCCGTTGATGCTGAGGTCGCGGTCAAGCTCCCCGGACTTGTCCCAGAACAGCTCGTTCCGCGCGGCCGCGGGCGCCGTTTCCCTGCCGTCGATCAACACTTCGAATCCATCTGCGCGATGCAGCAGGAAGATCGCGCCGCCGCCGATGCCTGAGCTGGTGGGTTCGACCACCGCGAGCACGGACGCCACGGTTACCGCCGCATCGAAGGCGTTGCCGCCCGCGGCGAGCATCTGCACGCCCGCATCCGTCGCCAGCGAATGCGCGCTGGCAATG
>JBGTIG010000190.1:0-7369 GCA_041745755.1 Lysobacterales bacterium | reverse complement strand
CAGTTGAACCTCCGGATCCTGCATCCGCAGTCCGCGAAGTCCAATCCCATGGGCGGCGAGTTCGTGTATGGCGAGGAATTCAAGACCCTCGACCTCGAAGCGGTGATCCAGGATCTGCACGCGCTCATGACGGACTCGCAGCCCTGGTGGCCGGCGGACTGGGGCCATTACGGGCCGTTCTTCATCCGCATGGCCTGGCACGCCGCCGGCACCTACCGCACTTCGGATGGCCGCGGCGGCAGCGGCAGCGGCGAGCAGCGCTTCGCGCCGCTCAACAGCTGGCCCGACAACGGCAACCTCGACAAGGCCCGGCGCCTGCTGTGGCCGATCAAGGCCAAGTACGGCCGCAAGCTTTCCTGGGCGGATCTCTTCATCCTCACCGGCAACGTCGCGCTCGAGTCGATGGGCTTCAAGACTTTCGGCTTCGGCGGCGGCCGGCCGGACGTGTGGGAGCCGGCCGAGGACATCTTCTGGGGTGCCGAAGCCGAGTGGCTGGGCGACGAGCGCCACAGCGGCGACCGCGAGCTCGCCGATCCGCTCGCCGCGGTGCAGATGGGCCTCATCTACGTGAACCCGGAAGGTCCGAACGGCAACCCCGATCCGCTGGGTTCCGCGCGCGACATCCGCGAGACCTTCAAGCGCATGGCCATGAACGACGAGGAGACCGTCGCGCTCACCGCCGGCGGCCACACCTTCGGCAAGTGCCATGGCGCCGTGGATGCGAAACACATTGGCGTCGAGCCCGAGCGCAACGACATCGAGCACATGGGCCTCGGCTGGATCAACAGCTTCGAGTCCGGCCACGGCGTGCATGCCTTCACCAGCGGTCTCGAAGGCGCGTGGACCAGCAATCCGACGAAGTGGGACATGGGCTACTTCGAGAACCTGTTCGGTTTCGAGTGGGAGTTGACCAAGAGCCCGGCGGGGGCGAATCAGTGGAAGCCGGTCGGCACCACTGGCGACGGCACCGTGCCGGACGCGCACGACCCAAGCAAGCGCCGTGCGCCGATGATGACCACGGCCGACATGGCCATGCGCATGGATCCCGCCTACGAGAAGATCTCGCGGCGCTTCCTTGCCAATCCGCAGGAGTTCGCGGACGCCTTCGCGCGCGCCTGGTTCAAGTTGACGCACCGCGACATGGGGCCGATCTCCCGCTACCTCGGCCCACTCGTTCCGCGCGAAGAACTGATCTGGCAGGACCCGATCCCCGCCGTCGACCATCCGCTGATCGACGCCGGCGACATTGAATCGCTGAAAGCGAAAATCCTCGCCTCAGGTCTCGGCATTCCCCAGCTGGTGAAGACGGCCTGGGGCTCGGCTTCGACCTTCCGGGGCAGCGACAAGCGCGGCGGCGCCAATGGAGCGCGCATCCGCCTCGCGCCGCAGAAGGACTGGGAGGTCAACGAGCCCGCGTCGCTGGCGAAAGTCCTGTCGAAACTCGAAGCGATCCAGAAGGATTTCAACGACGCGAAGTCGGGGGGCAAGAAGGTCTCGATGGCCGACCTGATCGTGCTCGGCGGCTGCGCCGCGATCGAGGCGGCCGCCCGCAACGCCGGCCACCAGCGCGTCAAGGTGCCGTTTTCTCCCGGACGCACCGATGCCGCGCAGGAACAGACCGATGTCGAGTCATTCGCGCCGCTCGAACCCACCGTGGACGGTTTCCGCAACTTCGTCAGCATGGGGCAGGAGGACACGGTCGCCGAGCGGCTGATCGACCGCGCCAACCTGCTGACGCTGACGGCGCCGGAGATGACGGTGCTGATCGGCGGGCTGCGTTCGCTCGGCGCCAACGCCGGTGAGGCGAAGCACGGCGTTTTCACCGAACGCCGCGACGAACTCACCAACGACTTCTTCGTGAACCTGCTTGACATGAATACGCAGTGGGCGAAGTCCGCCGACTCCGAATTCGTGCTCGAAGGTCGCGACCGCAAGACCGGCGAGCTCAAGCTCACGGGCACGGTGGTGGACCTGCTGTTCGGTTCCAATTCGCAGCTGCGTGCGCTCGCCGAGGCGTACGCCGCAAGTGACGCGCAGGACATGTTCGTGCGTGATTTCGTCAAGGTCTGGAACAAGGTGATGAACCTCGATCGCTACGACCTCGCCTGATCTCCGGGGCGGAGGTTGACCATCCGGAAGCGCACAGTCCCGAGCCGGCACCGGGTTTCCCCGGGCTGGTTCGAGCTTGAGCGAAGCGCGCAGCTTCCTGTCGGCTTCACCGCCGGAGAAGCGCGCGCAGCGTAACGCTCGAGGCGAAAACGCCCGACGCGCCCAACCGGTCCCGATGCCTGCTGGACGGCGAAAAACAGGACTGTCACCCGGATGAGCGTATCCTCGGTGGATGCTGCACGAATTCCTCGCCAGAAACCGCGCCGAACTGATCGCCCGATGCCGGGCGAAAGTCGCGCAACGCACCCCCGGATCGCTGGAACGGGAGCTCAAGCACGGTATTACCCCCTTCCTCGAACAGCTCATCCATACACTTGAAGTCGAGCAGTCCGCGGAGCCGATGCGCAGCCGGAAGATATCCGGCCCCGCCAGCGGCCAGACGGCCATGTCCGATATGGGAGAAACGGCCACGCAGCACGGGCGTGAGCTTCTCGAACACGGGTATTCGGTGGACGACGTGGTTCACGATTACGGCGATCTCTGCCAGTCCGTCACGGACCTTGCGTTCGAACAGGACGAGCCCATCAGCACGGACGAGTTCAGAACGCTCAACCGCTGCCTCGACAACGCGATCGCCATTGCCGTCACGGAGTTCGGTTACCAGCGCGACTCCGTGGTGGCCAATCAGCATACGTTCGCGTTGAACCAGCGGCTGGGCTTTTTCGCCCACGAATTGCGCAACCAGCTGACCACCGCAACGCTCGCGTTCGCCATGATCAAGGACGGAAGCGTGGGCTTGGCCGGCGCCACGGGCACGGTGCTGGAGCGGAGTCTTGTGGGCTTGCGCAATCTCATCGACCGCTCCCTGGCCGAGGTCCGCATGGCGGCCGGTCCGGCAGTCGAGCCGCAACTCTTTTCCCTGGCCTCCTTCATCGCCGAGATCAAGGTATCGGCATCCCTCGAAGCTGCGGTGAAGCGATGCGTACTGATCGTCGCGGAGGTGGACAGGAAGCTCGCAGTTGCCGGGGACCGGGACCTGCTCCTGGCCGCGGCCGGCAACCTTTTGCAGAATGCGTTCAAGTTCACCCGCGCGCACAGCGAGGTGACGCTGAACGCGTACGCGGCCGGCGATCGGATCCTGATCGACGTGGAAGACAATTGCGGCGGGTTGCCGCCGGGACTCGCCGAGAGCATGTTCAGCCCGTTCGTGCAGGGCGGAATGGACAAGTCGGGCCTCGGCCTTGGCCTTTCGATCGCGCGACGCAGTGTCGAGGCGAACGGAGGCGCCCTGCGTGTTCGTGACGTACCGGGCACGGGATGCGTTTTCACCATGGATCTGCCCCGGCATCTGGTTCCGGAGCCTTCTGCCGATCAGCAAGCGGAGGCAATCCTCAGCTGACGCGGCCGCTTTGACCGGCGAAGCGTTGGACGCATCGTCGAATCGAATCGCGACAAGGAATGGAACCCTGGAAGCAGCTCAGCCGGTGCCCGAGTCCGCGCCCTTGCTACATGGAGGCGGTCATGTACTCGACGGCGACCTTCACCTGCTCGTCGGTCAACGCAAGGTTGCCGCCCTTCGGCGGCATGATGCCAGCCTCGCCGGTGTAGCCCTCGATCGCGTGCTTCACGAGCATGTCCATGCCCTGCGCCATGCGGTCGGCCCACAGGCCCTTTTCCATCTTCGGCGCGCCGCCAGCGCCCGTCTCGTGGCAGGCCTGGCAGAGTTTTGCGTAGATCACCCCACCGTCGAGCGTGCCGCCATAGGCGACCTGCGATGCCGCAGCGGCCTTGGCAGCGTCTTCCGCGGCCAGCATCGCAGCGCGACCGGTGGCGCCCGCGTAGACCGCGCCCGCGGGTGCGATGCGCTGTTCGACCGCGATCTTCGCGGCGCCACTTTCCTCGACGGGCCGACCCTGGTGTATCACGAACGCGATCACCATCAGCAGCGCCGTGACCGCCACGAGGCCGCCGATCACCATCGCGAAGTGCTTGAGGAACACCGAATCGGTGGATTTCACGACGCACGCACCTCGATCGACTTCGTGGGCGGGCGCAGCGCGCGCCCGCAGGGTCGGGAATTATAGCCACGCCGCCCGCCTGTCGGGCCGCCGCCCGCAACCGGAGCCGGCCATCTCCGCGATGCGCAGTGGGCGCGCGTGACGCACTGGCTCTCGACGGGGTCCAGCGGTTACATTGCGCGGCTGCGGTTCGTGCAGCGGCTTCACAGCGCGCCCGTAGCTCAGTGGGTCGAAGCTCGCGCGCCGAAGCGATGCCAGGAATGGCATCGACTGCGCGAGCTGAGGGGGAGGCACGGATGCCGACCGGATGAAAGCACCACGGATGGTTGGTGCGGCGGTAGTGTCTCAGTTTGAACGGCCAAGCCTCGGGACCGTTCGTGGTGAGCTTGTCGAACCATGAGCGGTCGTGCGCAGATCGGCGACTGTCGCGATTCCGTCCATGGTTCGACTGGCTCACCACGAACGGAATTTCAAACTGAGTCACTACCCGTGCGGCGGTTTTGCAGTGCGCCCGTAGCTCAGCTGGTCGAAGCTCGCGCGCCGAGGCGATGCCAGGAATGGCATCGACTGCGCGAGCTGAGGGGGAGGCACGGATGCCGACCGGATGAAGTCACCACGGATGGTTCGTGCGGCGGTTTTGCAGTGCGCCCGTAGCTCAGCTGGATAGAGTAGTGGCTTCCGAAGCCATTGGTCGGGGGTTCGAATCCCTCCGGGCGCGCCAACTTTCTCCTCGATGCAATCCTTCTAGCGCGAGCATCCGATCCGCGTCGTGATGGCGACCGGCGTGTGACAATTCTGGTGCCGTGCAAGGGAAGCGATGGCTGCTGCAACTCCGTCGCTGCCGACTCCTGGCCGGCACGCACGACGCCGGCCAGATCTGCCAGTCGTGCTGCCATCGAGGATGAGGCGTTGGCGTCTTGCGGGCACACTCGCCTTCGGTGAGGTTGCGATGGCGCACGCATGACCTGCCGCTGCTGCAGGGCCGGTTGACGGATTCGTTCTCAAGCCAGCAAGGGTCTCCGTGTTCGACATCGCAGTGGTTTGCCTGGTCCTCACCGCGCTCCTTGCCTGGGTCAACCAGCGCTTCGTGGGGCTGCCGACGACGATCGGCGTGATGGCGATCGCGCTGTTGTTGTCGATCGCCCTCATCGGGCTCGACCGGCTCGGCTTCGGTGCGTTGCGCGGCTACGAAACGGCGTTCCTCGAGTCCATCGATTTTTCCGAGGTGCTGATGGAGGGCATGCTCTCCATGCTGCTGTTCGCGGGCGCCTTGCACGTCGATCTCAGCCAGCTGCGCGCCTACCGCTGGCAGATCGGCTGGCTGGCGGTGGTGGGCACCGCAGTATCGACCGCGATTGTCGGCTGCGGCCTGTGGGCGCTGCTGCCGCTGTTCGGCCTCGCCATGCCGCTCACCTGGTGCCTGGTATTCGGCGCACTCATCTCGCCCACCGATCCGGTGGCGGTCATCGGAATCCTGAAGTCCGCCGGTACGCCCGACAACGTCGGCATGGTGGTATCGGGCGAGTCGCTCTTCAACGACGGTGTGGGCGTGGTGCTGTTCTCGCTGCTGCTCGCGATCGCCATCGAGGGCCAGGTGCCGACGCTCGGCGAGGGGCTGGCCGCGCTGGCGCACGAGGCAGGTGGCGGCCTTCTGCTCGGCGGTGCCCTTGGCGCGGCGCTGTTCGGGCTGCTGCGCAGCATCAACAACTACAAGGTCGAAGTGCTGGTGACGCTCGCGGCCGTGCTCGGAGGTTATGAACTCGCGATCGCGCTGCACGTTTCCGGCCCGTTGGCGATGGTCGTGGCCGGCGTCTTCATCGGCAACCATGGCCGCGCGCTCGCCATGTCCGATACCACCCGGCGACATGTCGACCTGTTCTGGGAACTGCTCGACGAGATCCTCAATGCGGTGCTGTTCGTGCTGCTCGGGCTCGAGATCGTGGTGGTCTCGTTTCCGCAGCACGGTGTGTTGCTCGCCGCCGCCGTGATCGTGCTCGCCCTGCTCGCCCGCACGCTGGCGGTGGGCGTTCCGGTCGCCGTGCTGCACCGCTGGTTCCGGTTGCCGCGCAGTGCATGGAGAGTGCTGACGTGGGGCGGGTTGCGCGGCGGCATCTCGGTGGCGCTGGCGTTGTCACTACCGCCGGGGCCGAATCGCGACCTCATCCTGGCCATGACCTATGCCATCGTGGTGTTCTCGATCCTGGTGCAGGGCTTGACCGTCAAGCGCGTGGCAGCATCGGCGAACAAGGCGGCCCTCGCCGGGCCTTGAAGCCGCTGCACCCGTGGCGGTGGCGCTAGACTTGCGGCAACGCGATACGCCCACAAGGTCAAACGCAGCGCAGTGCGCGATCGCCTCCCGAAATCACTGCTGCTGACCCGTCCCGAGCGTTTTTCCGTCTGGCAGTCGCTCGCGCTCCGGGGCCTGATCGTGCTCGCGCTTTTCGGGGTCGCGCTGACGGGCCACTGGCTCGACCGCACGGGCCTTCGCGACAGCAGCGACAATCACGTTTCCTTCCTCGACGTCGTCTACTTCACCGCGATCACCGTCACCACCGTGGGTTACGGCGATATCGTGCCCGTCACGCCACGCGCACGCCTGTTCGATACCTTCGTCGTCACGCCGGTACGCATCTTCGTCTGGCTGATTTTTCTGGGAACCGCCTATGCCTTCGTTTTCCAGCATGTCCTCGATCGCGCCCGCAGCGTCATGATCGCGCGCGGCCTCCGGGATCACATCGTCCTCTGCGGATTCGGCGCCAGCGGCGAGGCCGCCGCCCGCGACCTGCTCCAGAAGGGCCTGGACCCGGACACGATTCTCGCGATCGACCTCGATCCTGCGCGCACCACCGCGGCGCGTGACCTCGGCATCGTCGCGCTCACCGGGGACGCCACGCACAACTCGGTGTTGCAGACCGCGTGCATCGCACAGGCCAAGGCCATGCTGGTCAGCGTGGCGCGGGACGACACCGCGGCGCTGGCCGTACTGAGCGCGCGCCAGCTCAGCCCGCACGTCCGTATCAGCGCCAGCGTCCGCGCACCCGAGAACGAGGAGCTGCTCCGACAGGCGGGCGCCGGTTGCGTGATCAATCCCGTCAGCATCGGCGGACATCTGCTGGCGCGCTCCTCGGTCGACGGCGAAGCGGTCGAGTTCGTGCGCGACATGATCTCGGCGCAGGGCCGCGTGCTGATACGCGAGCGCGCGCCGACAGGCGCGGAGGTCGGCATGGCGCTCCGCGACATCC
>JBGTIG010000189.1:0-3200 GCA_041745755.1 Lysobacterales bacterium | reverse complement strand
TTGGCGCGAGCGCGGCGTCGCCATCGACTACTGCGTGGTGGGTGAGCCGTCGTCGAATGCGCGCCTAGGCGACACGGTGCGCGTCGGTCGGCGCGGCTCGCTGCACGCGCGCATCATCGTGAGGGGCGTGCAGGGCCACGTGGCCTATCCCGATCTCGCGAACAATCCCATCCATGCGATGGCACCAGCGCTGGCGGAACTCGCCGCGATCCGGTGGGACGCGGGCAACGCGGCGTTCCCGCCGACGACGTTCCAGGTTTCGAACGTGCACGCAGGCACGGGCGCGACCAATGTCATTCCCGCGGAACTCTCGCTCGATGTCAATTTCCGCTTCGGCAGCGCTACCGGTGAGTCGGACCTCAGGCGGCGCCTCGAGGACGTGCTGGGCCGGCACGGCGTCGACAGTCGTGTCGAGTGGGAGCTCTCGGGTGCGCCGTTCCACACGCCGCCCGGACGATTGCGTGAGGCGGCGGCTGCGGCCTGCCTCGAGGTCTGCGGCGTCGAGCCGCGCATGGATACCGGCGGAGGCACGTCCGATGGCCGCTTCATCGCGCCGCTGGGCGCGGAAGTCGTGGAGCTCGGCCCGATCAACCGCAGCATCCACAAGGTCGACGAGCACATTGCGATCAGCGATCTCGAACGGCTTCCCGCGCTGTATCTCGCGTTGCTCGAGCGCCTGCATCCGGCTACCCCTTCCCCGCCCCCCCGTAGCAGCCGAACTCGCTCGGCTGACCTCCCCCCGTAGCAGCCGGGCTCGCTCGGCTGACCCCACAACGTGCCGTACCAACAGCGTGCCGAGCAAGCCCGGCGCCTACGGGGGCCAGTCGCCTGCGATGATTCGACCCCTGGCGATCACGGCCTGGGCGAGATCGCCGCCGAGCCAGTAGCAGAGCTCCGCGGGGTCGCGCACGTTCCACAGCACCGCATCGCAGCGTGCGTCGCGGCGGAGCACGCCCGCATCCTTGATGCCGAGCGCAAGCGCGGCGTTGCGAGTCGTACCGCGCAACGCTTCGGCAGGCGTCAGCCGGAACAGCGTGCACGCAAGCGCCATTGCGAGGCGCAGCGATTGCAGCGGTGAGGTTCCGGGATTGAGATCGGTGGCCACCGCCATTTGCACACCCGCCGCGCGCAAGGCGTCGATCGGCGGCAGGCGGGTCTCGCGCAGGCAGAGGTACGCGCCAGGCAACAGCACCGCAACCGTACCCACCCGCGCCATCGCGGCAATGCTTTCAATCGACGAGTACTCGATGTGATCCGCGCTCAGGCCGCCGAACTCCGCCACCAGCGCCGCGCCATCGGTGTCGCTCAACTGGTCCGCGTGAAGCTTGACGGGCAGGTCCAGTGAACGCGCGACTTCGAAGATGCGGCGGGTCTGCGCCGTCGTGAAGCCGATCGACTCACAGAACGCATCGACCGCATCGACGAGACCGTCCGACGCAAGTTCGCGCAGCCACGCGCAGCAGGCGTCGATGTACGCATCTGCGCGACCGGCGTACTCGGGCGGCAGCGCGTGGGCGCCGAGGAAGGTCGTGCGCACGTCGATCCCGAGTTCGACACCGAGCCGTCGCGCAACGCGCAGCATGCGTCTCTCGGTGTCGAACTCGAGTCCATAACCCGACTTGACCTCGACCGTGGTCGCGCCTTCGGACACCAGCGCGCGCAGTCGGGGAAGGCTCTGTTCAAAGAGTTCGTCCTCGGAGGCGGCGCGTGTCGCCGCAACGGTCGACAGGATGCCGCCTCCCGCGCGCGCGATGGCTTCGTAGCTGGCGCCTTCGAGGCGCTGCTCGAACTCGGGCGCGCGCGTTCCGGCGAACACCGCGTGCGTATGGCAGTCGATGAGACCAGGCGTGACCAGCGCGCCGTCGCCGCGGATCGTACGGATCGCGACGGTGGACAACGCCTGTGGCAGTTCCCGTCCGGGTCCCACGAACACGATACGCCCGTCGGCGCACGCGAGCGCACCGTCCTCGACCACTGCGCAACCGCCTGGCGCATCCATCGTGGCGATGCGCACGTCGAGCAGCAGCAGGTCGCAGCTGCGAACACTCATCGGGGCAGGCGAGGTTTCCACGCGGACGTCGGTTTCCCGAGTCGACTCGTTTCAGTCGCCGCCACCGCCGCCGCCATCGCCGCCACCGTCGCCGCCACCCCCATCCCCAACGCCCCCGACGTCACCGTCGCGCGTGCCGTCCGGCGTGTCGACCCTGTCTCCTGCCTCCCGACGCGCGTCTTGCGCCTCGGCGGGCGATTTCGAAGACTCCACTCCGGCGCCCGCCGCACCGGCGACCCACACGCCGGACGCGCGATCGCGATCGTGTTCGAGTCGCGGCGGGGGCGCCGTTCGGGGTTTTTCGTGCTGGCGCGCGTTCTGCTGGATCATGCCGCGCACTGCGCGCCAGATGAGCCAGACCGCGAGAAGGCAAACGAAAAACACGATCAATCGCGCCATGGCGGCCGGTTCCTGTCGATTCAACGAGCGATCATAGCTCCGCAGTCGCGATTTGCATGACGTTGCGTTGTGCGCCCCGAGGCGATCCGGGTGTCGCCCAAAGCAAAAATCGCGAGTTGCGGACTACCCCGACATTCGCGCCGCGGTTCCCATGGTCAGGTTCCCCTCTGGCGACTCCAGGCGCAGCAGCGCGGCCTTGGTCTCGAGGCCGCCGCCGAATCCCGTCAACGTGCCGTTGGCGCCGATCACCCGGTGGCAGGGCACGACGATCGGCAACGGATTGCGACCGTTGGCGGCGCCAACCGCGCGCACGGCTCGTGGCGCGTCGATGCGACGTGCCACGTCGGCGTAACTCCAGGTTTCGCCGAAGGGAATCTGCGCAAGCGCGGACCACACGCGTTGCTGGAAGGGCGTGCCGCGAGCACTCAGCGTCAATTCGAACCGGCGCCGGGTGCCTGCAAAGTATTCCTGCAGCTGTTCACGGACGTCGGCGAGGCGGGCCGGTTCGTGTATCCAGGTTTCACGGTCCGCCGGCGCGTGCCGGTTGGTCGGGAACAGCACGTAGCGAAGTCCCTCCGCGTCGGCGGCCATCGTCAGCGGCCCGATGGGGGAATCGATTCGATCGAACCACATCACGTCTTCTCCTCGGCAACAGGCGAACGCGCGGCGGCGTTCCACAGATGGGCGACGGCGTAGGCGCGCCAGGGCCGCCAGGCTTGCGAGCGCGACTCCACCGCGCGCTCGCTGATCG
>JBGTIG010000188.1:0-6940 GCA_041745755.1 Lysobacterales bacterium | reverse complement strand
AGGCTCATGGCAGCAGCGAGACCCCTTCGAGCTTGACGCGTTCGGCCGCGGCGTGGGCGCGCTTGTCGGCGACCAGGGCGAGAAAATCGGGATCGTCACGCCAGGCGGCAAATACCGGATCGTGCTGCAGGAATTCCGGGGGCACGCGGATTGGCGAGCCGTCGCGCAGGGCCGCAAGCGCGGCCTCGCGGCGACCCATCAGCGCCTCCAGGCGCGCGCGGTGGTAGTAGGCGGCATCGAAATGGTTGAGATCGTTGATGCCGAAAGCCTGGTACTTCTCCAGCGTCGCGCGTACGGGAGCCAGCCGCTCCTGCCAACCGTCGATATCCAGTTCGCGCTCGACCCAGGCCAGGTCGATCAGCGGAACCGTCGCCAGTCGAAGCTCCAGATCGCCGGACTTGGCCTTGGCGAGGTCAACCGCCTCGAGCAGGTGCCGACGCGCTTCCGGCCACTGTCCGCGTCGCGCCGCCACGGCGCCACGAAGCTGCGCCGCGCGATATCCGGCATGCAGCGCGGCCACGGCATCGAGGGCCTCCCAATCGCCATGGGCGAATCCCAGCCAGGTGCTCGCCAGCAGTTCCCAGCGATTGTCTTCGCCACGGGCACGGCTGGCGTCTACCCATGCCCGTTCCAGCGCGCGATCCTCGAACAGCAAGGCCAGTCGAGACAGTTGGGCGGCGGCGAACGGGTCTCCGGGTCGGGCGTCGTGCAGGGACCGGTAGTGCCGGAAGGCTGCCGCGAAGTGCCCTCGCTTCTGCTCCAGGTTGCCCATTTCCTCGTGGGCGAAATCGTTGTCCGGAAACTCCTCGAACAGCTGGTCGAGGATCGAACGCGCTTCGTCGTCGCGCCCCAGATTGCCGAGCGTGTTGGCCAGCCGCGCGCGGAAGAACACCGACAGCGGATCGCGTTCAACCGCCCGCCGCCGGTTTTCCAGCGCAAGTTCGAACTCGCCGAGGTCGTACAGCGTATCGGCATAGAGGTTGTAGGCGGTGACGTAATTGGGATTGAGCTGCAGGGTGCGCTCGAAGGCCTTGCGCGCTCCCGCCGCATCGTCGTGATAACGATCGAGCACGAAGGCCATGGCCGCGTTGGCCTCTGCCGACTCGGGGTCGATTGCCAGTGCGCGTTTGGCCGCCTGCTCGGCGCGCGGGAAGGATTCGCTGGACTTCACCCCGCCGTAGTCCTCGAGCCACACCCAGGCATCGGCAATACCGGCGTAGGCGGCGGCGAACTGCGGGTCGAGCGCCACGGCCTGCTCGTACTGCTCGATCGCGCGCAGCAGGCCGGACTGGGTCGGTGTACGGGCAAGTTCGCGGCCGCGCAGATAGTGGTCGTAGGCCGCGGTGTTCTCGGTGCGACCCGCGGTGGCGCTTGCAAGATCGAGCTTCAGCTTCAGCGCCTGCACGATGGCGGCAGCGATCTCGTCCTGCACCGCGAAGATGTTTTCCAGCTTGCGGTCGTAGCTCTGCGACCAGAGATGAAACCCGTCGCTGACCTTGATCAGCTGGACGGTGACACGCACCTGATCGCCGGCCTTGCGCACCGAGCCTTCGAGCACGGTCTCGACATTCAGCGCGCGGCCGATCTCGCCGATGTCGGCGGCGCCATCCTTGAACTTGAACGAGGACGTGCGGGCCGCGACCTTGAGCCCGTCGATGCGCGCCAGGAGGTTGAGCAGTTCCTCCGAGACCCCTTCCGCGAAATAGGCCTGGTCGCCTTCGGCACTGAGGTCGTCGAAGGCCAGTACGGCGATCGAGCGCGGACTGGCGGCTTCCGCCGTCGCAGGCTTGGCACCTGCCTGCGGCGACACGGTTGAGGGGGTCGAAACGGGATTGCTTCGCCACAGCGTCAGCGCCGCGACCCCGACCAGCAACACGATGATCGCCACGTCGAGCTTGCGGGTGGTGCCGTCAACCCGCGGCGTCTCGGGGGCCAGGTCGCGTTCGCGCCTGAGTCCGTCGGGCGTCAGCTCGAACACCCACGCGAACACCAGCGCGGGAATGAAGCCCAGTGCCAGCAGCACCACCAGTGCCTTGAGCACCCAGCCGGGCGTATCGAATATCGGCAGCAGTGTCTCGGCCACCTGCACGACGAACCACGCACCGACCAGGTACAAGCCCGCGATGCGGATGACGTTGCGGCGCCTGAGTTCGTCGAAGAAGCTCATCGCGCGCAGTTCCAGTCTTCGCCGACTTCGTCGGCTGCGCCTTCGCTTCGCTCGGTCATGATCGGTGCTCCGCGGCCCAGCGTTCGTAGCCTTGTCGCAGGGCGACCCAGCGCGGCTCGGCATGCAGCGATTCGAGCGCCGGCTGGATCGACATGCGCAGATAGCCGCTCGGGCCAAACACCGCGACGATGGCTTCGAGATGGGTCAGCGCGCGCTCGGCATCGCCAGCACGGTTCAGCGCAATCGCCAGCGCAAGGCGGATGTCCCAACTGGCCCAGACATCGCGCGGCGCGTTGTCCAGATAGTCACGCTCGGCGGCATGCACCGCGCCCAGATCGCCCAGCAGGCCGGGCAAATCGCAGGGGAAGTACAGCGCATTGGCGGTCCAGCCACCCGGATAGGGCGTGTCGAGCGCCTCCAAACGGGTCTGTGCGGCGCGCAGCGCGACCAGTGCCTGTTCGCGTTGGCCAGCATGCAGCAATGCTTCGGCCTCGGCCATTTCATAGGCCTCGGCATAACCCGCTGGCTGGCGCCACGCCTCCGGCCACAGCGTCGGCGACAGCGCCAGGGCGATGCGTTGGGAGTCGCGGGTGAGGAACGCGACGCGGGCAGGAAGGTTCGGCCATTGCGGATCGGGACCATCCACGGCCGCCCAAGCCGCTTCGACATCGCCGCGAGCGAACTCCCTCCACATGCGGTTTCCACGCGAATCTGCACCCAATTGGCGCGCTCGATCCGAGGCCGCAGCGCCTTCCTCGAAGCGGCCAATCTGCGTCAGCGTTTCGGCGAGGCTGTCGAGGCCTTCCAGGTGGGTCGGGTCGATTTCCAGCGCGCGCCGCAACGCCGCCAGGGAATCCTCGAAGCGGCCGTCGCGTCGCGCCACAAATGCGCGCGCCAGCCAGGCCTCGGCGAGTTCGGGTGAACGTTGCAGCACGCGTCGCAGGAACGTCTCAGCGGACGCGTAGTCGAGTTGTACCCAGTAGGCGTAGTACGCCTCGGCCAACCACGTCTCTGTGCTGTCAGGGGCAAGGCGCCTGGCGTCGGCGAGCGTCTTTGCCGCCGCTTCACGCATCAGCGCGGGATCGCCCAAGGCAAACCAATAGCCCGCCATCTGTGCCCGGGCCTTGCGCGCGTAGGCATCGGTAAACTGCGGATCCAGTGCAATGGCCTTGTCGAATTGCGCGAACGCAAGCTTGAGCCGTTCGCTCGAGATGCCATCAGACTGTGAAAACAGCTTGCCCTGGAGATACGCCTCATAGGCCTGCACATTGCGGGTCGAGCCGGATTCCAGCGCCGCCGCTTCGGCGGGCGTCAGCACCACTTGCAAGGCCTGCGTGACCGCGCGCGCGATATCAGCCTGGATGGCGAACAGCGTGTCGGCGCTCAGTTCGCGGTCGTAGGTTTCGGCCCAAAGGTGCTCGTCCGTACCCGCATCAATCAACTGCATGTTGATACGCACCTGATCGCCGGAACGCTGCACCGCACCTTCGAGTACCACCGCAGCACCGACTTCGCGGGCGATCTCCGGCACCGATTTTTCCGAGCCTGCGTATCGCAACATCGACGTGCGCGAGATCACGCGCAGGCTGGCGACTTTCGAGAGCTGGGTCAGCAGGTCGTCATGGATGCCCTCAGCAAAGAAGGCGTCTTCCTCGCGCACGCTGCGATTGCGAAATGGCAGCACTGCCAGCAGCCCCGCCTCGCGGTTCGCGACGACGGCGGCGGGCTCACGCTTCGATGTGCGGGTCTCCAACGGTGCCGCGCCACGCGGCCAGTAGCGGTCTGCGGCGATGACCGCCAGCAGCACCAGCACGCCGGCCAGGGTCAGCTGATCCATCCGCTTCGCGGTGCGTGGGGCGATCGACCGCGCCGGGTCGATCTCACCATCACGCTTGAGTCCCTCCGGCGTCAGCTCGAAGATCCACGCAAACACCAGCGCCGGCAGGAAGCCCAGCGCCAGCACGATGATGATCGCGCGCAGCACCCAGCCCGGCACGTCGAATGCGGGCAGCACGGTTTCCGCCACCTGCACGACGAGCCACGCGCCGACCAGGTACAGCCCGGCCATGCGGATGACGTTGCGGCGCCTGAGTTCGGCCAGCAAGCCACGCATCGTGTTCACCCAATCGCTACGAGTTGAACATCGGTTTTGTTGAAGTCGCTATTCAATGTCAGTAGCGGTAATCCACGTGCTTTTGCCAAGGCATAGGCGAAACAATCACCAAGGTTGATTGGATATTTCAGACGCGCTTGTGCGGCGGCTATGGCCAGCCTGCGGTCGACGGGCACGACCTCCAGGGCGAATTCTGACAACGCACGATCGAGGGTGTCAGCCGCATCGGGGGCGCGATCCAACACCCGTATCAAGCACTCGGTGAAGTTCACCGCACTCATCACGGGCTGCTCTGCTGCTGACAATGTTTGCGCAAGCTGTGCTGCCTGGGGCTCGGCAAACAGCACCGCCAGCAGTGCCGAGGTATCAACGACCATGCGGCTCGTCCTGTTCCCACAGCGCGTCGTCGCTCGCAAATCGAGCTGGCCGGGTTGGCTTGACCAAGCCGATCAATGCCGAAAAATCACGGCGCAGATGGCTGTCTTGCGCGGCCTTGGCTTGTGCTGCCACCGCCATGCGAATGGCTTCCGACTTGCTCGGAATGGCCTTGAGGCGCATCAGCAGACCCAGCTGCTGCTCGAATTCTGGCGTGGTGTGAAGGTTGATTTGGGCCATAAGATACTCCGCTTCTGTATATGTACAGAAAATAGCATGCGCCGATGGCCTGTACCGCTGTCAGATTGCGCCTGGCTTTGAGCGCAACTCGCTGGCCGTTGGCGGCAGGCGTGACGTTGCGGTGCGTGAGTTCGTCGAAGAAGCTCATTTCATGGGTTCTCGGCACGCCAGGCGGTGACGTTGCGCCGGAAATCCTCCATCACGTCAGCGATGCGCGGGTCAGCCCACACCGCGAGCCACTCTGGATCCGTGCTGACTTCTTCCGGCAGCGCGGTACCGGAACGGTGGCCGATCAAGGCATTGGTGGGAAACCAGCAGGAATGGTCCAGGCATCGGCGTTGAAAGCGCGTAGCCGAATCGATGTCCTGCACTGCGACAAAGAACCACGGCACCAGGTCGAGTGCTCCCTCATCCTCGGCAAGCACGTCCTGAATCTTTTGATCGACCCACTGGAGCAGCTTCGCCGAGGCCTCCTTGTGCCGGCCCCGTGCAGTCAGCACCAGCGCGCGGTTGATGGGACAATTTTGCTGCCCACGTGCATCGAGCGCACACGCCGTCTCGGTGGCCACAGCGGCCCGCTCGGGCTGGCTCAGGTGAATAGCGGCGATCACCACGCGGTCGAGCGCGTATGACGCGCCGCCCAGCGCCTGGGCCTGCTCGGCAAACTTCAGCGCTTCGGCCGGGCGTCCCTGAGCCAACAGGATGTCGGCCAGATTCAGCGGATGCACCATCGCCAGCGGATCGCGCAGCATCGCCTCACGCTTGAGGTGCTCAGCCCTGCCGAGCGCACCGGCATTGGTCAGGTAGTCGCCGTACAGATTGAGGATGTCGGCACTGTTCGGGGCCAGTGCGAGGGCGCGCTCGAGGTCGGCGCGCGCCTCCGTCACCCGGTAGCTGAAGGATGCCGCCATCCCGCGCACCATCAGCGCCTCGGCGTTGTCCGGGTCGAGCAACAGTGCGCGCCCGGCCGAGCTGCTGGCTTCACGGAGACAAACATCGGCCCCGCCCCTGCCCCACATCGGCAGCAACAGGTAGGCGAAGGCGCGGCCGGAGTGCGCTGCGGCGAACTGCGCATCCTTGGCGATGGCCCGGTCAAAGGCTTCAATGGAAAGGCGCAGGTTTTCTTGGAAGCGCTTGGCGACGTAGCTGCGTCCCAACAGGTAATCGTCGAACGCCTCGGGGTCGGCGCTCGCTGCGGGACGTACCGCGCTGCTCTCGATGCCGAGCTTGGCCTTGAGTGCGCCGGCGATCTCGCCCGCGATCTCATCCTGCACCCGGAACACATCGGTGGCATCGCGATCGTAGGATTCCGACCACAGGTGGAAGCCGCTGCGACTGTCGATCAACTGTGCCGTGATGCGCAGCCTGGCGCCGGCCTTGCGCACCGAACCCTCGAGGACGTGGGCCACCCGCAGTTGGCGGCCGATGTCGGCAATGTCGAGATTCTTGCCCTTGAACTGGAACGCAGAGGTCCGCGCGGCCACCTGCAGATCCGGAATCTGGGCCAGACGGTTGAGCAACTCTTCCGCGATGCCGTCGGAAAAGTATTCCTGGTCCGGGTCGTTGCTCATGTTGACGAATGGCAACACGGCAACCGATTGGTCGGAAACTTCCGGGCTGGTGCCATCGCCCGCGCTGCCTGCCGGTGGCGATTCTCCGGCGGACTTCGCCACCGCCGGTTGCATGGCCTGGGCGTCCGGCGTCGCATCCGGTTTTGGCCACCAGCGATCCGCGGCAATCAGCACGACGACGACGGCCAGCGCCGCGAGCGTCAGTTGATCGAGGCGCCTCGCGGTTTGCGGCGCGATGGAGTGCGCCGGATCCACCTCGGCATCGCGCCTCAGTCCGTCAGGTGTCAGCTCGTATAGCCAGGAGAACACCAGGGTCGGTGCGAAGCCGAGTGCGAGCAGCAGGATCAGCGTCTTCAACACCCACTCCGGCGTGCCGAAAACGGGCAACAGCGTCTCTGCCACCTGCACGATCAGCCACGCACCGACCAGGTACAACCCGGCCATGCGGATGACGTTGCGGCGCTTGAGTTCGGC
>JBGTIG010000187.1:0-3801 GCA_041745755.1 Lysobacterales bacterium | reverse complement strand
AGCCACGGCTTGCCGCACCTGTCGTGGGCGTTCCTGACCGAGGCGCCGCGCGATGCGGGCCGCGCCGGCGGGATCGCGCCGATCCTCGTGTCGACACTGCTGATCCTGGGCGTGTGCCTGGCAGTCAGCGTCCCGATCGGCGTGGGCACCGCGATCCTGCTGTCGGAGTTTTCCCCGCGCGGCGGCTTGTTCGGCCCGCTCGTGCGGCGCTCGCTCGACATCCTCGCCGGCGTGCCGTCGATCGTGTTTGGATTGTTCGGCAACGCCTTCTTCAGCTTCTACCTGGGCATGGGCTTCTCGATCCTGGCCGGCGGCCTGACCCTGGCCTGCATGGTCCTGCCGATCCTGATCCGTTCCACGGAAGCAGGCCTGCGCAGCGTGCCGGACGACTACCGCAGGGCCGGCGCCGCGTTGGGCATTTCGCAGGCCGCAACCATCTGGCGCATCGTGCTGCCCGCTGCCACGCCGGGGCTGCTGGTCGGGCTGATCCTGGGCATCGGTCGGGCTTTGGCCGAGACCGCGGCGTTACTGTTCACCAGCGGCTACGTGGACCGCATGCCCGGCTCGTTGATGGATTCCGGCCGCGCTTTGTCGGTGCACATCTACGACCTGGCGATGAACGTCCCCGGCGGCACCGGCGCCGCCTACGCATCTGCATTCGTTTTGATCGCCCTGCTGGTGGCGATCAACCTCATCACCTCCTGGCTGGCCGATCGCTGGCAGCAGCGGAGGGTCACCCGCGCATGAGCGACTTCAATCACGTCTCCGAACTGCGTCCATGGCTCGATCGGCCCAGCTGCTGCGAACGTCAGGAAACCGCCATCGTGGTCGACGACCTGGCCGTGAACTACGACGGGACGCCGGCGCTGCGCGGGGTGACGTTGCCGGTCTATCGCGGCTGCATCACAGCGGTGATCGGCTCCTCGGGCTGCGGCAAGAGCACTTTCCTGTCCTGTCTCAATCGCTTGACCGACCTGATCCCGAACTGCACGGTGACCGGGCGGGTGACGCTGGACGACCGCGACATCCTCGATCGCGCGACCGACCTGGTCGCGCTGCGCCGCAGCGTCGGGATGATCTTCCAAATTCCGAACCCGTTTCCGCTGTCGATCCTCAACAACCTGACGTTTCCGTTGCAGCAGCACGGCGTGCGCGATCGCGCCATGCGCCTGCACAAGGCCGAAACCGCGCTGCGCCAGGTCGGATTGTGGAACGAGGTGAAGGACCGCCTCGATGCCTCCGCATTGGCGTTGTCCGGCGGCCAGCAGCAACGGTTGTGCCTGGCGCGTGCGCTCGTGCTCGACCCGGAGGTCATCCTGCTGGACGAGCCGTGCAGCGCGCTCGACCCCATCGCCAGCGGCGTGGTGGAGGACATGATCGCCGCATTGCGGGGCCGCTACACCACGGTGATCGTGACTCACAACCTCGCCCAGGCTCGGCGCGTCGCCGACGACGTCGCGATGTTCTGGGTGACCGACGGCGTGGGCACCCTGGTCGAGCACGGCCCGGCGGCGAAGGTGTTCGAGGCACCCGCCAGCGACATCACCGCCGCCTACGTGCGAGGAGCCCGCGGATGACCAGCCGCCGATCGACCAGGCACGCACCGGGACGCATCGCCGGCTCTATCGTCGCGCTGCTGGCGGGCCTGGCCGCGATTGCGTCCAGCGGCTGCGCGCACCGCGTCTGGAACAGCCGGATCGGCGATGTCGATCAGGCCGCACGCTACGAGTTCCGCAACCGCCTGCCATCGAACTCGGAAGAGTTGTTCGTGGTGCTGGCGTTTTCCGGCGGCGGCACCCGCGCGGCATCCTTCAGCTACGGCGTACTGGAGACGCTGCGCGATACGCCGATCCGCATCGACGGCGAGCAACGCCGGCTGGTCGACGAGGTCGACGTGATCACCTCGGTGTCCGGCGGCAGCTACACGGCGGCGTACTACGGCCTGTTCGGCGAGCGCATCTTTAGCGATTTTACCCGCGATTTCCTCTACCGCGACTGGCAGGGCGAACTGATCGGCCTGGCCCTCCGGCCTGCCGGCCTGGCGGCGATGGCATCGGGCGACTTCAACCGCAGCGACCTGGTGGCCGCCTACCTGGACCGCACCCTGTTCCGGCACCACACGTTCGCCGACATGTCGCGCGACGGACGGCCGTTCGTGATCCTCAACGCCAGCGATCTCAACAACGCCACCACATTTCCGTTCATCCAGCAGCAGTTCGACTTCCTGTGCTCGGACCTGTCGACGTATCCGGTCGCCCATGCGGTGATGGCTTCGTCGGCAATGCCGGGGCTGTTTTCCACCATCGCACTGCGCAACTACGGGGATTGCGCCGAGCGCTACCACCCCTGGGTCGACGATGCCCTGGCCCATGACGACATCCTGGAGCGGCGCCGGGTCGTTGCGCTCGCGCTCGAGCGCTACCGGCACCCAGAGCGGATGCCGGTGCTGCGCCTGGTCGATGGCGGGGTGACCGACAATCTTGGCGTGCGGGGATCGATGATGAGTCCGGTCGCGCACTACGGCGACGTGCCGCGTATGGCCGGCGCGTTCACGCCCGCGCAACTGCAGCGCGTTCGCAACGTGCTGGTGATCATCGCCAATGCCGAGGTCTACACACCGGCAGACTGGTCGCTGAGCGGGCGCGAGCCCGGACTTGCCGAATCCTTGCAGTCCTCGTTCGACGCTGCGCTGGGCATCCTCAATACCGAGACCGTAGGACTGGCCAGGCAGGGCTTCCTGATGTGGGGCGGGCAGGTCAACGCCGCGCGCGCGCCCGATGCCCCCAAGGTCAAGGTCCACTTCGCGGTACTGACGTTCAATCAGATCGCCGACCGCGCCACCCGCGATCGATTCAATGCCATGCCCACAACGTTTCGGCTCGAGGCCGACGAAGTCGATGCACTGATCGCGCAATCCCGGTCCCTGCTCGAACACTCACCCGAATTCACCGCGTTCCTGCGTCGCGTAAACCAGCCGGAATCAGACCGATGAACTGGGACCCCAGCGGGTCGATCGCGCAACCGCGAAAAAGGGCGACTTCAACGATCTACGCAACAGGAGTAATCCATGCACCAACAACGCCGCCTAGAACTCTCCCTGCTGATGCTGCGACTCGGCATCTTCGTGGTGATGCTGATGTGGACCATCGACAAGTTCGTCCGCCCCGTTCACGCCGCCGGCGTGTTCTCGACGTTTTACGGCATCAGCGGCCTCGAGTCGCAAATGGCTTACGTACTCGGTGCACTCGAACTGGCCCTGCTGCTCGCCTTCGTCGCCGGTATCGCGCGGCGCTGGAGCTACGGCATGGTGCTGGTGCTGCACGCGGTCTCCACGCTGTCGTCGTGGAGCCAGTATCTGCATCCGTTCGAAGGGCCCAACCTGCTGTTCTTCGCCGCCTGGCCGATGCTGGCGGCGTGCGCGGCGCTGTACCTGCTGCGCGACTGGGATGCGTACACGCTGGGCGCACCGGCTCGCCCGCGCTGAGCGTCTGGACAAACTCCTCAATTCATCATCGTTCGCTTATCGGCGACCGCAACCACCACGGAGAGATTGCATGTTCAAGGGCAAGACCGCACTGATCACGGGCTCGACCAGCGGCATCGGTCTGGGCATCGCCGAGTACTTCGCCAGCACCGGCGCTCGCATCGTGCTCAATGGCATGGGCGATGCCGACGAGATCGAGGCCACGCGCGCGCGCATCGAATCCACGCACGGCGTCGAGGTGTTGTTCCAGGGCGCCGACATGACCCGGCCCGACACCATCGAGGCGATGTTCGCGACGGTCGCCGGGAAATTCGGCG
>JBGTIG010000186.1:0-5158 GCA_041745755.1 Lysobacterales bacterium | reverse complement strand
CTTGTGCGCGGTCAAGCGCCCGCGCGCGCCGCCGGAGGGTGGTCAGCAGCAGCATGCCGCCGGCGAGCAGCACGAACACCGGCCCGAACCAGAGCGCAAGCGTCGCGCCCTTGACCGGAGGCCGATACAGCACGAAGTCGCCGTAGCGCGCCACCAGGAACTCGCGGATCTCGGTGTCCGACTTGCCCTCCTGCATGAGCTTGAACACCTCGTCGCGCAGGTCCCGCGCAAGGCCCGCATCGGAATCGGCAAGGCTCTGGTTCTGGCAGACCATGCAGCGCAGTTCGGCGAGCAGCGCGTTGAATCGGCGCTCCTCGCCGGCGTTGCGGAACGGCATCGGGTCGATCGCATGCGCGAAGCCCAGGAGGAGCGTGCACGCGAGCGCTGCCAGCGCGCGCTTCATGGCGACGCACCCTGGCTGCTGCTACCGAGCAGCGGCAACACCTCGCGGTCGAGGATTTCGTCTGTCAGCGGTCCGATCTGCTTGAACAGGATGGTGCCATCGGCACTGACGAGGAACGACTCGGGCGCCCGATAGACTCCGAAATCGATCGCGGTGCGTCCGTCCGCGTCGCGTGGAATGTGCGCATAGGGGTCGCCATACTGCTGAAGCCAGCGCCGCGCTTCGTCTGGATCGTCTTTCCAGTTGAGTCCGACGATTGGCAGTTTGTTCTCGGCCGCGAAGCGCATCAGCACCGGATGTTCCACCCGGCACGTCACGCACCAGCTTCCCCATACGTTGACGATGTACGCCTCCCCGGCGAGGTCGGTGCTGCGGACACGCGCCACCCGATCCGCACCTGTCGAACGCAGCTCCGGAAGATCGAACTCGGGGGCCGGCTTGCCGATCAGCGGCGAGGGCACGATGCTCGGATCCTTGCCGAGTCCCGAGAACAGCAGCGTTGCGAGACCCGCGAACACCACCAGCGGCAAGCCGTAGCGCAGCAGCATCATGCGGGCGATTCCGCTTCGGCACTCACCGCCCTCGCCTGTGCACGCGTCGAGGCCACGCGCGCGCGCCGATATCGCGCATCGGTGGCCGCGGTCGCACCGCCGAGCATCATCAGCACCGCGCCGAGCCAGACCCAGCGCATGAACGGCTTGTGATAGATGCGTACCGCCCATGCCTGCGCGCCGCTGGCGCCTTCCGCGCGTTGCAGTGGCTCGCCCAATGCCACGTAGAGATCGCGCGTGAAGCCCGCGTCGATGGCCGCCTCGGTCATGACCTGCGTGCCATTGGAGTAAAGGCGCTTCTCGGGCTGCATGACGGCGACGCGCCGATCGCCGCTCCAGACCTCGAATTGCCCGCGATCCGCGGCGTAGTTCGGGCCTTCCTGATGATCCATTGTCACGAAGCGGAATTCGAGCCCCCGCACCATCAGTGATTCGCCGGGCGCCAGGCGCACATCCTTCTCGACACTGCTCGCCTCGGTCAGCAGGACCCCGGCCACGAACATCGCCATGCCCGTGTGCGCGATCAGCATGCCGACATATCCCGGGTTCAGTCGTCGCGCGCCCGAAGGCGAACTCGCAACCACTTCGCGGGGGCTGCCTGCGCGCACGCGCCACGCGGCCACCACGCCGAGCGCAAGCCACACCCCGCCGGTGACGCCAAGCGCGCCGCGCCAGCCGATGGCATCGCGAAACACCATCCATGCCAACGCGCCCAGCGCGACGGCAGCCAGCGCGGACCACCGCAGGGATCGCCACATCCCCGCAGCATCGGCCTGCTGCCAGCGTGCGAGCGGACCGAAGGGGAGCAGGAACACCAGCGGCACCATCAGGCCGAAGAAGTAGGGACCGAAATAGGCCGGCCCGACCGAGAACTTGCCCCAGCCGAAGGCATCCGCCAGCAGCGGGAATAGCGTGCCGATGAGGACCAGCGCGCAGGCGGCGGCGAGCAGCAGGTTGTTGGCCAGCAGGAGGCTCTCGCGCGACACCACGCCGAACGGCGATTCCGAGTCGCCGCTCAGTCGCGGGGCGCGAATCGCATACAGCGTCAGCGCGCCACCCGACACCATCGCCAGGAAGATGAGGATGTAGAGCCCGCGTGTCGGATCCGAGGCGAAGGCGTGCACCGAAGTCAGCACTCCGGAGCGCACGAGGAACGTTCCGAGCAGCGACAGCGAGAACGCGAAGATCGCCAGCAGCAGTGTCCATGCCCGGAACGATCCGCGCTTGTCCGTCACCGCCTGCGAGTGTACGAGCGCCGTGCCGATCAGCCACGGCATGAATGACGCGTTTTCCACGGGATCCCAGAACCACCAGCCGCCCCAGCCAAGTTCGTAATACGCCCACCAGGACCCGAGCGCGATGCCGATGGTGAGGAACGACCACGCGATGAGCGTCCAGGGCCTTGACCAGCGCACCCACTCGGAATCCACGCGGCCCTCGATCAGCGCCGCCACCGCGAACGCGAACGGCACGGCGAATCCGACGTAGCCCATGTAGAGCATGGGCGGATGCACGATGAGGCCGAAGTCCTGCAGCAGCGGGTTGAGGTCGTTGCCGTCCATGAGCGGCGGCAGGTGGCGCAGGAAGGGGTTCGACGTGAACAGGGTGAAGGCGATGAAGCCGACGCTGATGATGCCGAGCACCGACAGCACGCGTGCCATGAAGGGCTGCGGCAATCGACGGCTGGCGAACGCCAGCGCCGAGGTCCAGATGCCCAGCACCAGCACCCAGAGCAGCAGCGAGCCTTCGTGCGCCCCCCATACCGCGGAGATGCGGTAATGCGGCGGTAGCCTCAGATTGGAGTGTTGCGCGACGTAGGCCAGCGAGAAATCCTGGAACAGGAATGCCGTCGCGAGCAACGCGAACGCGAGCACGATGCACGCCGTCTGGGCGAACGCCGAAGGTCGCGCCAGCGCCATCCAGTCGGCACGGCCGCGCAGGCTGCCGACCAGTGGGAACGTCGCCTGCACAAGCGCCAGCAGCAGCGCGAGGATCAGCGCGATCTGGCCGAGCTCCGCAATCACAGGACGGCGCCCGTCGGGGCCGGGCGCGCGCTCGTTGCCGCGTCGGCGGACTGCTTGACCTTGGCACGCTCGATCGCGTCCGCCACTTCGGCCGGCATGTAGTTCTCGTCGTGCTTGGCGAGCACCTGTTCCGCCACGAACAGACCCTGGCCCTCGAGTTTGCCGGTGGCGACCACGCTCTGGCCTTCACGGAACAGGTCCGGAAGGATGCCGGTGAAGCGTACCGGCAATTCGTGAAAACGATCGGTCACGACGAACGCCACCTCGAGCGACTCCGGCGCGCGTGTCAGGCTTTCTTCCAGCACGATGCCTCCAAGGCGCAGGGTGCGGGCAGAAGGCGCGCGGCCCTCGGCGATGTCGGTCGGACTGTAGAAGTGTTCGAGGTTTTCGCGGAGCGCCATCATCACCAGCGCGGTCGCGCTGCCGACGCCGAGGACGATCGCGCCGGCCATCCACAGTCTTCGTTTTCGCTGCGCTCTCATGTCTGCCGTGTCCGTTGTTGTGCGCGGCGGGTGTGCTCGCGCTGCTGGCGTTCCGCGATCCGCGCGAGCAGGCGCCGCTTGCGCAGTGCCGGCAGCGCGGCGTCGAACACGAGGCCGAGAAAAAATACCGCGTAGGCGCCCACCACGAAGGGCCAGGGATTCATGCGCCTGCTACCGCGCTGCGCAGCGAAGGCGCAGCTTCCAGCACCCAGGCCTTGTCGCTGTCCGCTTCGAGCAGCGCCAGCCGGGAGCGGCGCGCGAGCGATGCCACGAACCAGAGCTTGGTCGCGACGGCCATCAGGAGCAATGGCCACAACATGCTCGAGTGGATGCTGGACCCGCCCAGCAGGCTGATCGACGGACCTTGATGCAGCGTGCTCCACCACTGCACCGAATAATGGATGATCGGCAGGTTCACCACGCCGACCAGCGCCAGCAGGCCGGCGGCGCGCGCGGCGCGTCGCCGATCCTCGATCGCATGGAACAGCGCGATGATGCCGATGTAGAGAAACAGCAGCACCAGCTCGGAGGTCAGGCGCGCATCCCACTGCCAGTAGGTGCCCCAGGTAGGGCGTCCCCATAGCGATCCCGTCGCGAGCGTCACCGCAGTGAACATCGCGCCAACCGGGGCCGCCGCCATCGACAGCACTTCGCTGATGCGGATGCGCCACACCAGCGCGATGAAGGCGTTGGCGGCAACGAAGACATAGATGAAGAGGCTCATCCAGGCGCTCGGCACGTGGATGTAGAGAATGCGCGCGCTCTCGCCCTGCAGATAGTCGGCGGGTGCCACGACCAAACCGAGATAAAGCGCAATAACGCCGAGAAGCAGCGCGCCTGCGAGGAACCACGGCTGCGCGAGGCCGGCCCATCGATAGAACGTGGGAGGCGAGCCGAACCGATGGAACCATCTGACGAGGGGATTCATGCGGACAGGCGTTGGGTATCTCAACTGGCATTGAGTCGGAGGGCGGCCGCGCATGCAAACGGCGCCAGCGAAATGGCCAGAGCGAGTCCGGCAGCGAGAAGCAGCAGCGGTGCAGTCGGCGGCAGCCCGACCAGTGCGGCCTGCACGGCCCCAGCGCCGAAAATCAGCACGGGCACCGTCAGTGGCAGCACCAGCAAGGGCACGAGGATAACAGAGCGTTTGGCGGCAACCGCGAGTGCGGCGCACACGTGTCCGATGGCCACCAGCACGCCGGTGCCGAGTCCGAGCGAGATCAGCGATACGACGGTGGCCTGCGCCGGCATTCCGAGCAGGCGCGCCAGCAACGGCGTCGCCAGCATCAGGGGCAGGCCCACCACGAGCCAGTGCGCGAGCATGCGCGCAGCACAAAGAAGTGCGAGCGGCTGCCCGCTGATCAGCACCTGATCGAGCGACCCATCATCGGCGTCGTCGCGATACACCGCATCCAGCCCGAGCAGCAGCGCCAGCTGGGCGACGACCCACGCCACTCCCCCCGCGATGGGGGCGAGCCTGCCCGCATCCGTGCCGAGCGCGAAGGGAAACAGCGCGGTGACGATGACAGCGAAGAGCAGAGGCTGCAGTGCGTCGTCGGGGCGTCTCAGCGCCAGCGCCAGGTCGCGCCGGAGCATCGCGCGGGCCGCGCGCATCGGTGTCGGATTCATGCGCTGGCTCCGAGACGCACGTGTTGCGCGTCCGGGGCGAGCGCGTCGGCGCCGTGCGTGGTCAGCACG
>JBGTIG010000185.1:0-6516 GCA_041745755.1 Lysobacterales bacterium | reverse complement strand
CGGTGATCGCGACGCCGTCGACGCCGTGGCACGCGACGCAAAGCCCGAGCTTGGCGGGACGCGGTGGCGCCGTCGATACCGGCGTGTTGGCGGTCGCCGTGGACATCACGACGCCCAGCAGCAGGAACAGGGGCATGGAGGGGATTCTTGGAGCAGGGGGACGATTCTAACGTTTGGCGTTTGGCGTGTGACGCCGGCCTCCCCTCCCGCGCCTTCGGCCCGCGCCGCGGTTCAGGGTGCGTCCCGTCGGCCCGTTGCGGCCTTCGGGTCGCCTACAATCCAAGCTTTTCGCGTGGGGTCGGCCGTTACCAGCATGACGATGACGTTGCGCGAAGCGGACCTGCCGGGACTTGAGAAGGTGCATTCGGGCAAGGTGCGTGATGTGTTCGCGCTGGACAGCGCGCGCCTGCTGATGGTCGCCAGCGACCGCCTCTCCGCTTTCGATGTGGTGCTGCCGGATCCGATACCCGGCAAGGGCGAGATCCTCACGCGCCTGTCCAATGCCTGGTTCGGCCGCACACGCGCGCTGTCGCCCAATCACCTGCTCGACGTGCCCGTGCGCGACGTGCTGCCAGCCGGCGTCGATCCGGAGCGCTACGCCGCGCGCAGTGTGGTGGTTCGCCGCCTGCGTGCGCTCCCGGTCGAGGCGATCGCGCGCGGCTATGTCGTGGGCTCCGGCTGGAAGGAATACGAGCGGTACGGCAGCATCAGCGGCATACGGTTGCCGGCAGGCCTCGCCATGGCGGAGGCCCTGGCCGAGCCGATTTTCACGCCCTCCACCAAGGCCGTCGCGGGCGGGCACGACGAGAACATCGGCTTCGATGCACTGGTGGCACTCATCGGCGGGGATCTGGCCGAGCGCGTGCGCGCCACGACGCTTGCGATCTATCGCTTTGCCGCCGACTTCGCGCGTTCGCGCGGCATTCTCATCGCCGACACCAAGCTCGAGTTCGGAATCGACGCGGACGGCACGCTTCGCGTCATGGACGAGATGCTGACGCCGGATTCCTCCCGGTTCTGGGACGCGGCGGAGTACCGCGTCGGCACGTCGCCACCGGGTTTCGACAAGCAGTTCGTGCGCGATCATCTGGAAAAGCTCGACTGGAACAAGTGTGCGCCGGGCCCCCGATTGCCCGCCGACGTCATCGCGGGCACGGTTTCACGCTACGCCGAAGCCCTGCGACGTCTCGCCGACTGATCCACGCGCGGGCGTCAAGACTTCTGGCAGGCTCGTGTCCCCGGGCTCTGGCTGGCACACTGCGCGGTCGTCGCGCCCCGCTCGATTCAAGGAAGCAATGCATGCCACCGGTTTCGCGATGCGCGTCGATCGCGCTCGGCCTGATCCTCCTGCAGTCGACGCACGCGCAAACCCCCGACCCGCAGCCACGCGTTGACGCCACCGAACTCGACACGGTGCAGGTGACGGCGACGCGGCGCGCGGAATCCACGCTGGATGTTCCCGCAGGCGTCACCGTCGTCGGTGAGGAGCAGATTCGCGAAGCGTTTGCGCCCACCGCGATGGACCTCCTGCACGGAGAAGTCGGAACCTTCGTGCAGCAGACCACTCCCGGCCAGAGCGTCGTGATCGTGCGCGGGCTCAAGGGGTCCGAAGTGTTGCATCTGGTCGACGGTTTCCGTCTCAACAACGCGATATTCCGCAACTCCCCCAACCAGTACATCGCGCTGGTCGACGGACAGTCGCTCGGGCGCATCGAAGTGGTGCGTGGGCCGAACTCGACCCTGTACGGCAGCGATGCGATGGGAGGTGTGGTCCACATGATCACGCCCGAGCCACGCTTCGACGGCAGTGACTGGCAATCGGAGGGACGCGTTCGCGCAACGTTTGCGAGTGCCGACGATTCCCTGCTGTCGCGTGCGGAGGCGCAAGGGGGCCGCGAAGGGTTCGCGCTGTCGGGCGGCGTGAGCTACCAGGACGTGGACGAGCTTCGCGTGGGCGGCGGCGACTCCCTGCCCTTCACCGCTTTCCGCGCGCGCGCCGGCAATCTCAAGGCCGTGTGGAGCATCGCCGAGGGTCACGAAATCATGCTGCAGGCGCAGGCGCTGAAGCAGCCCAGCACGCCCCGTTTCGATGAACTGGTGCCGGGTTTCGGGCAGGCACAGCCCAACTCCTCGGAGTTCGCGTTCGAACCCCAGGCACGTGAGTTCGCGCAGGCGCGGTGGCGTTTCACGACGCCCACCCGACTCTTCGATTCGCTCGAGGTGATGGCCGGCCACCAAAGCATCCGCGATGATCGCCGCAGTCGCGATTTCGGCAGCGTCGACCGCGATACCGAACAGAACGACGTCGATACTTTCGGAGTCGGTACCGTCGCCGAAAAGACCCTGTCGGACACGCAGCATGTCTCGTTCGGCGCCGAGTACTACCGCGACGAAGTCGCCTCCGCCCGTCAACGCACACGCATCGACACCCAGGCGGTGAGCGAACGTGCGCCACGCTTTCCCGACGGCTCGACCATGCGTCAGTTCGGCGCATTCGCCACCTACGACTGGCGACCGACCGACCGCCTGGACCTCAACGCGGGATTGCGCTATTCCGACATCAACACCCGATTGCCCGCCATCGCGAGCGGCGATGCTGTCGCGGCGGGTGTCGACCTCGATGCCGGGGACGTGTCGGGCAATGTCGGTTTCAACTGGCGCCTGTCGGAATCGGCAAGCGCGCTGGACTGGCGCATCGTCGCCAATGCGGGCCGGGGCTTCCGTGCGCCCAACGTGTTCGACCTCGGCGTGTTCGGCGACCGGCCGGGCAACCGCTTCTCGATTCCGAATGCCGATCTCGAGCCCGAGAACGTGCTGACGTTCGATGCCGGCATCAAGTTCGAGGGGGCCGTCTGGTCTGGCGAGGCGATCGCGTTCCGTTCGCGTTATCGCGACAAGATCACCTCCGTGCTCACCGGCGACATCACCGACGCCGGACGACTCGTCGTGCAGAACCGGAACGTGACGCGGCAGACGCTGTACGGCATCGAGACCGGCCTCAAGGGCGAGGTGAGCGATGCGCTCGACGTGTATGCCACCGCCACGTACACGCGCGGCGAGGAAACCCTCGAGGGCACGACTGATCCGGCCGACCGCGTGCCGCCGCTCTACGGCAAGCTCGGCGCGCGATGGCACCCACTTGCCCGGTGGCGATTCGAGGGTTACGCGTTCTACGCCACGCGTCAGGATCGCCTGTCGCCGCGCGATGCAGTCGATCCGCGCATCGATCCGGACGGCACGGCGGGGTGGGTGACCTGGAACGCGCGCGTCGCGTACGCGCCGAGCCCGGATCTCGAGCTGGCCCTGCGCGTCGAGAATCTCGGCGATCACCGGTATCGCGAGCATGGATCGGGCCTCGACGAGCCGGGCCGCAACGTCATCCTTTCCGCCGACTGGCGGTTCTAGGGAACCGCTGCACTGCTTGACGGGTTCTGCGGTGCAGGGATGCACCGCCGCACCGGCCGCGGAAACCGCCCGCACCGCAACTGCACCAGGACGATTGCGCCCAGACGCTTCCCGGGCCGAATCCTCCGGCGTGGCTCCTCCGAGCCTTGCCGATCGGCGGCCAGCCCGCATGTTCTGGAGGGTCTCTGCATCGGTCCCTGCCATGTCTGTTGCGCTCAAGATCGATTTCGTTTCCGACATCTCGTGCCCATGGTGCGTGATCGGCCTTCGCGCGCTCGAGCAGGCGCTTGATCGCGCGGCTGACGCCGTCACCGCCGACATCGCCGTGCAGCCGTTCGAGCTCAACCCGCAGCTGCCGCCGGAAGGCGAGGACATCGCCGAACACCTGGCCCGCAAGTACGGTTCCACCGCCGAGCAGCGTGCGGACAACGCGGAGTCGATCCGCCTGCGCGGCGAGGCGCTCGGATTCGAGTTCTGCACGGCCGCGCGCCGCCGCGTCTACAACACCTTCGACGCGCACCGATTGCTGCATTGGGCGGCGCTCGACGGCGACGCGCTGCCGCTCAAGCATGCGTTGTTCGCCGCCTACTTCACCCTCGGCGAGAATCTTTCCGCGCACGAGACCCTGGTCCGGGTCGCGGAGTCGGTCGGCCTCAACGCCGTGCGGGCGCGGCAAGTGCTGGACTCGGGCGAGCATGCCGAAGACGTGCGTGCGCGCGAACGCCACTACACCGAGCGCGGTATCCACGCTGTCCCCGCGGTCATCATCAACCAACGGCATCTGATCTCGGGCGGCCAGCCGGTCGAGGTCTTCGAGCGCGCGATCCGGCAGATCGCCGGCGAGTCGCGGATCTCCGGCCAGGCGTGAGGCGTGCGGGCATTTGCGATCGCGCGGCGTACACTTGCGGGATCGCGTCGAGGCAGAACGGGTAATGAACACAGATACCGCAGGGGCGAGCGGCAATGAGAACGCCGCCCGCACGAGCGCAGCGGGTGCGCGCCGCATCCACCGCCTGCTCGGGAATTATTCGCACGATCACCAGAACCCCGCGAACCGGCTGATCCACTGGTTGTGCGTCCCGCCGATCGTGTGGTCGGTGGTGGCGGCGCTGTGGGCGATACCGGTACCGGAAGGCGTGGGGCGACCCGGACTCTGGGCATTCGCGGCGATGTTCGTCGCGTGGGTCTGGTACTGGCGGCAGTCGCGCGCGATCGGCTTCGTCATGCTGGTCGTGTTCGCGGTGTACGGCGCGATCTGCCACTTCCTGTCCGCGGAAATCGGTGCGCGCGGCCTGCTGGTCGCGGCAGCTGCGGTGTTCGTCGTGGCCTGGATCGGACAATTCATCGGCCACCGCATCGAGGGCAGCCGGCCGTCTTTCCTGACCGACGTCACCTATCTCCTGATCGGCCCCGCGTGGCTCGCGCAGAAGGCGCTCCGCCGGATCGGCATCGCGGTTTGATCGCTGTGTGCGCGGCATCGCGCTGATGCCGCTCCGCCACTTCGTCCTGGTGCTGGTGATCTCGTTCGCGTGGGGCGGCAACTTCCTTGCCTCCGCGTATGCCCTGCAACACTTTCCGCCGTATCTCTTCACCGCGCTCCGGCTGCTGTTGCTGCTGCTGATCCTGTTTCCCTTCCTGCGCCCGGTCGCGCGTGGGCAACGCGCAAGACTCGTCGCGGTGGCGGTGCTCAATGGCGCGCTGCATTTTGGTCTCAACTTCTGGGCGCTGAGACGCGCCGGCGATATCTCGTCGACCGCCATTGCCCTGCAGTGCTACATCCCCATGAGCGCGCTGCTGGCGGTGTGGTGGCTGGGTGAGCGTATCGGGTGGCGCACGGCCTCGGGCATCGCGATCGCCTTTGCGGGGATCCTGCTGCTCGGGTTCGACCCGCTCGTGCTGGATGCGCCGGACGCGCTCGCCATGACGCTGGCAGCGGCGTTGGCCCTCGCGATCGGCACGATCCTGATGCGCGGAATCAAGGGCATGGGCCTGCTGGAGCTGCAGGGATGGACGGCGCTGATCGGGTTGCCGGTGCTGCTCGCGATCACGACCGTGGTCGAGTCCGGCCAATGGCAGTCGATCGTCACGGCCGACTGGCGCGACTGGGTGGGGGTCGCGTACACCGCGTTGATTGCCTCGCTGGTGGGGCATGGATTGCTCTACTACCTGGTGCAGCGGCATCCGGTCTCCGAAGTGACGCCTTACCTGCTGCTGGCGCCCGTGGTCGCAGTGGTGCTGGGCGTGGTCGTGTGGGGCGATCGGCCAGGACCGAAACTCCTCTTCGGTGGCGCGATGGTGCTGGGCGGCGTGCTGATCGTCGCAATGCGCGCGATCACGCGCAGGCGCGCCACCGTGACCGATGGCGCAGCCGGAATCCCGTCCTAGGAGTCTGGGCGGCAGAAACGTTCGCGGCGAAACGGTGATAGCGAGGGTCGCAGGAAGTGATCGAACGAGGCGAATACCCGTAGGTATTTAACGAGTTCGAGCGCTTTCTGCGGCCGTCGATAGCGCCGTTGCAGCCCGGACGGCTTCTGCCGCCCAGACTCCTAGGGTAGGTCCGCGGGAGTCACGGTTGCGCGAGCCTTGCTCGCGATGTCGTCGACGAAGGACCTGATGTCGCCCGCGCGCGTGATCGGCGTCGAGCACACGCGGTCCGTGCACACGAAAGCGGCGGCGCGTTCGAGCTTCGGATACGCGACATCGGCATTGGGCAGCGGGCCTTCGCTGCGATCCCACCACTCGAGCCGCTTGTACCCGGCCGGCACGCGCAATGCCGCCGCGTGCAGCGCGCGGGCTTGCGCGTCCTCGCGCGCGCCGATGACCGTCAGGTGCAACGGATCGCTACCGATCTCGCGGTCCGCCAGCAGAATGCCGGCTTCGGTGATGCGCGACAACGCGACCTGCTCATCCGCGAGATACGCGAGCGAGCGGAGCGCCATCTCCCGGTGCGCGGGTTCGCCGGAATAGCGCGCGAGCCCATTGGCAAATCGAGCCAGTGCGATGTTCTCGTCGATCTGCGCGACCGCAGCAATGGGCGTGTCGCCGCGACCGGCGCTCGCGTACCCTGCGGCCGGCGACGCGCGGAAACGCGCGTCGATGAAGTCGGCGGCC
>JBGTIG010000184.1:0-8729 GCA_041745755.1 Lysobacterales bacterium | reverse complement strand
GGGCGAATGCGCGACGTTTGCGGTTGACCTCGGCATCGCCGCGCGCGCCCGCGATCGTCGCGCGGGTGCGCCGAGCGCGCAGTTCGTGCTGGTCGAGCCGCAACAATGGCTGTGGCTGCCGGACTCGGCGGGCGACGAGTCCACCCTGTCTTTCGAGCTCGAGCCAGGCTTTGGCGCATCGGTGCCCTGGCGTCGCCTGCCCGATGTCGACGGACGTCCGACCTATGCGCTCGGTAGCGATCCGCTCGACGGCCCGGCGCTGTCGGCCTTCGGCACCTTCAACGAACGCGTGTTGCGAAAGCCCGGTGGCGTCTTGCGGGTCGCGGTCATGGCACCGGCCGAATCCGCGGCTTCGCGACGCCTGCACGCCTGGATGGAGGACGTCGCGGAGGTTGCGCTGACCGCGACCGGACGCCTGCCGCTTCGCGATGCGCAGGTGCTGCTGGTGCCGATCGCCGGGTCGAGCAGGGCCACGCCCTGGGGCGAGGTCCAGCGCGGCGGCGGCAGCGCGCTGCATCTTTATCCCGGCGCCGAAGCGAGCGCCTCGACGCTCCGCGACGACTGGACCGCAACCCACGAGATCTCGCATCTTTTCCATCCCTATCTCGGGACGCGCGGTCGCTGGTTGAGCGAAGGGCTCGCGAGTTACTACCAGAACGTATTGCGCGCGCGCGCGGGATGGACCAGCACCGATGAAGCCGTGGAGAGCCTTCGGGCGAGCTTCGCGCGTGGTCGACGCGAGCGCTCGACGAGCGGCATGACGCCGCCGCAGGCGTCCCGGCAGATGCGCCAACTGGGTGCCTTCATGCGGGTGTACTGGTCGGGCGCCGCGTACTGGCTGACGGTGGACGCGGAACTGCGCCGCAAGCACCGGACCAGCCTCGACGCGGTCCTCGCGCGCTACGCGGAGTGCTGCCTGCGCGGCGGCGATGTGGCCACGCCGCAACGATTCATCGAGGCGCTGGATCGATTGAGCCAGACGCGCGTGTTTTCGAGCGAATACCAGCGCGCCGCGAATGCCACCGCGTTTCCGGACGCCGCCACGCTCGACGCATTGCTCGATGATTCCCGTCTTCGCATCGCGATTTTCGCGCGCCCAGAATGACGGTCCGCAGGGCCGCAGAGGTCTGACTCTTCGACGTTGCTCAGGGGCAGAACTTCACGATTCCCTTCGTGATGCATCTGGATCCGTCGATCCTCGCGATTGTTCGACGCGGTGAGTCTCTCTCCGAAGTGCCCGCGCGGAGCCGCACTCAAGCGGTCGCGCCGCGGACGGATCCGTGCTTCGCGATTTCCGCCACCGCGCGAACGCGCGCCCGCCGCAGCGCTTCGGCAATCGCCTCGCCGCTCGCTTCGTCCTGCAGCTCAAGTGAGCGCACACCCACCCCACGCGCCGCCGCGAACGCCTCGCGGAGATACCCGGCCTGCGGATAGGAGCGCTCCTCGAACCCGCGCCGGCCGCGCTGGTCGGCTTCGCAGGCCAGCAGGAAAACCTCGAGCGTCGAGGGTCGCCGGAACGCATCCAGCCGCTCGAACAGGGAGACGACGGTTGCAGGCTTCAGCGTCAGCGCCGTGTGCGCCAGCAGGTGCCAGCGGCACACGAGCCGCGCGATCCGGGCAAACTCCGTCGGCACCTTGAGCCGCTCCGACACCGCATCGACCAGCGGTACGCCGGCGGCGTCGTGACCGTGGTGCTTTGGCAGCAACGCGGGATCGGTAATGCCCTTGCCGAGATCGTGCGTCAGCGCGCAGTACGCCACCAGCGCATTGCCCGGCGCCAGGCGCGCGGCCTGCGCGAGCACCAGCTCGAGATGCACGCCGGTATCGACCTCGGGATGGAACTCCGCGCGCTGCGGCACGCCATAGAGGGCATCGACTTCGGGCAGCAGCCGCGCCAGCGCGCCGCAGTCGCGTAGCGTCGATACAAACGCCTGCGGCGCGGCCTCCCCGAGCGCGCGTTCGAGCTCGGTCCACACGCGTTCGGCGACGAGATGATCGACTTCACCGGCCCGGGCCATCGAACGCATCAACATGAGGGTCTCTTCGGCAATGGTGAATCCGAGCGGCGCGAAGCGCGCGGCAAAGCGCGCGATGCGCAGGATCCGCACGGGGTCTTCCGCGAAGGCGGGAGAGACGTGCCGCAGCACGCGGCGCTCGATATCCTGCACACCGCCGAAGGGATCGATGAGCGAACCATCGCTGCGTTGCGCGATGGCATTGATGGTGAGGTCGCGCCGCGCAAGGTCCTGTTCGAGTGTCACCGTCGGGTCGGCGTGGACGGCGAACCCGCGATAGCCGGGTCCGCTCTTGCGCTCGGTGCGCGCCAGCGCGTATTCCTCGTGCGTCCCGGGATGCAGGAACACCGGAAAGTCGCGGCCCACCGGCTTGAATCCGAGCGCGAGCATCCGATCGGGACTCGCGCCCACCACTACGTAGTCGCGATCGCCGCCCTCGCGGCCGAGCAACCGGTCACGTACCGCACCCCCCACCAGATAGGTCTCGAGCGATTCCATCCGCGCAGCCTGCCCGTTTCGGCGTCGCAATGAAACCGCAACCCCCGTCGCCCGCTGCGAAGCACGCCACGGCCGACCGTCCTGGCATCGCGACCGCACCCGTGCGGGCATCGTTTAGGATGCGCGGATGACCGGGACAGAAGAAAATCCCGCAGAAGCCGGCGACGTGCCCAACCACGGCCTCGTCGGCAGCGAAGGAGCGGACGCCGCCGCCGGCGAGGCGGCGGGGTGGCGCGAGTCGGTGCAACGCACCGACGAGATCGAACTGCTGATCTCCGCCGCCGCGTTCTTCGGCCTGATGCAGGCGCCGACGCGCATGACCCGCTGGTGGAGTGACTGGACTTCGCACCAGTCGGTGTCGGACCTGCAGTTCGCAACCATGCTGATGCAGATCGGCTACGGCGTCGTGTTCGTGCTGCTGGCGAGCTTCCTCATCCACCTCGTCCTCAGAGGCTTCTGGATTGGACTCATCGGGCTGAGAACGGTGTTTCCGCAGGGCATCGACTGGGCAAGGCTCGCACGCGCGGCTCCGCTCACCACGGAGTATCAGCGCACGCGCATGCCACGCATCGAATCGACGATCGTCCGCGTCGATCGCCTGGCGAGCGTGGTGTTCATCTCCGCCAGCCTGCTGGTCGGCATGACCCTGGCGGGTGCGGTGCTGATCGTGCCGGTCTTTATTGTGGCCGGCGTGCAGGTCGAGTGGCTCTTCGTGCTTCTCTTCCTGATATTTGCGCCGGTGACGCTGCAGTTCCTGCTGGACCGCGTTCTCGCGGCGCGCAGTCCGCGCTGGGCCGCGAAGCCCTGGCTCCGCCGCACGGTGCTGGCCAGCGCGGCAGTCTCTTCGCGCATGATGCCGCGGATCCTGTGGACGCCGATGCTCACGCTGCAGAGCCGGTTGCCGCAGGTGGCGTTCGGAAGCGGCACGATGCTGCTGATGTTGATCGTGCTGCTGGCGTTTCCGTTGCACCTGTTCGGCGAGCGGCGCAGCGAATCCAGCAACGAGTACGCGCTCATCGACGAAGCGATCCTGCGCCATGGCATGTCGCAGTCGGCAGCGCCGCGAGTGGACAAGTCACTGGAATGGGCGCCGAGGCTCGACCGTGTACAGGTCGCAGGCGCATGGGTGGAGCTGTTCGTGCCGTTCAGGCCCGCAAGCGATGCTGCCGATCTCGCGGCCGGATGCCCCGGGTATGCCACGAACTTTTCGTCGGGCGCAATGGATGCAGAGCGCGCCGATACGCTGCGGAACTGCGTCGCCCGCCTCTGGCGTGTCACGCTCGACGGCGCCCCGGTCGATCGCGCCGAGTTCGTGCTGGCGCGCAAGGGCGATCAACGCGGGGTGATCGCGATGCTGCCGACCGCCCCGCTTGGCGTCGGACGTCACCATTTGGTGGTCACGCCAGTACGCTCCCAGGCGCGCCAGAGCCGTCGCCGCGAACCGCAGCGGGCGCGATCACTCATGTTCTGGGTGTCGCGCGATCCGCGCGCCGACGCCGGGATGTGAGACCCGCCGCACCGAAACGCCGGGGCAAATGCGCATAATCGAAACGGCATGAAATCCGGCACGACACGCACCCTTCCCCTGGCCGTGAACGTCGCCGCGGGCCTCCTTTGCCTGGCTGGCACCGTGGCGGCGACGACGTATCCGGTAGGCCCCGGGCGCACACACCCCAACCTGCCCGCGCTGTTCGCAGCGATTGACCTCGCCCCCGGCGATATCGTCGAGGTCGACGGCGACACGATCTACGCCGGCAATATCGTGATGCCGGCTGCGGACGGCGGCGCGTCCGGCAACCCGGTGATCCTGCGCGGTTTGCGCATCAACGGTAATCGGCCGCACCTGCGCGGTGGCACCAACACCATCGAGTTCCGCTTGGCAAACCACGTCGTGTTCGAGGGATTCGAGGTCAGCGGTACGGGCGACACGCTGAGCGGCACGTTCCGCTGCGTGTATCACCACTCGCACGATCTCGTGATCCGCGACGCCTACATCCATGATTGCCCGCGGCACGGCGTCCTCGGCGCGGACCAGGATTCGGGCTCGCTGACCCTCGAGTACTCGGAGGTCTTCAACGCGGGATCCAATGGCGGCAATCACGCGATTTACATGGCGACCGATGAAGTCGCCTACCCGGGTGCGGTATTCCGCCTGCAGTACAGCTACATCCACGACAGCCGCTTCGACGACGCGCGTGACGGTGGCAATCTCATCAAGAGTCGCGCCGAACGCAACGAGATCTACTACAACTGGCTGGAGGGCGGCTTCTTCCACGAGCTGGAACTGATCGGACCCGATCCCTTCGGGGCGCAGCTCGGCTGGAGCGAGTCGCTCAAGCGCGAGGACTCCGACGTGGTCGGCAATGTCATCGTGCACACATCGGCGTTCGGTGCGGTGATGCGCTTTGGCGGGGACGCGACCGGTCAGAGCTTCGGCCGCTATCGCGTGGTCAACAACACGATCGTGCGCTTGGGCGGCAGCAACGACACGCCCACGATTTTTCGCCTGTTCGACGGCATCGAATCGCTGGACGCGCACAACAACGTGATCTGGCGCGAGGGCGCGAGCGCGGTGCGCATCATTCGCGAGGTGGAGGCTGACTGGGCAACCGGGCAATCCCAGATCGCGGGTTCGAACAACTGGATCGAGGCAGGCAGCCAGGAGGTACCCGCGACCTGGAGCGGCACGCTTATGGGCACGCTCCCGGGGTTCGCCGATTCCGCCGGCTTCGATTTCCGGCCAGGGTCGGGCAGCCCGCTCATCGATCTCGCCAACGCCGCGCCCAGTGCCGGCGTCGCCTACGCCATCGCGAATCCGCTCTTCCCACCCGTGCGGCATCCGCCACCACGCAGCCTCATTGCCGCAGGAAGTGCTGCGCTTCGGCCTTCCAGCGGCCCGCTCGATATCGGCGCCTTCGAGTTCACCGCGCCCGGTTCGATCTTCGCCAACGGTTTCGAGTAACCGCCGCGCCCGTCGGGTGCGGGCTCAGCCGACGGCCGCGATCAGTGCGTTGCGCTGCTTCGAATCGAGCGCCACACCTGCGCCTGCCTTGAGGTTGTCGCTCTGCCGATCGGGTTTGCCGGTGGCGGGAATGACCACCGTCACCGCGGGGTGGCTGAGCGCGAACCCGAGGAACAGCTGCGCCCACGAGGTGATGCCCGCCGCGGTTGCCCAGGCCGGGACGGGCTTGCCAGCGACACGCGCGAACAGCGCGCCGTCGTCGAAATTGCGATTCGCGAGCACCGCCACACCGAGATCGCGCGCGAGCGGCAGTACACGCTGCTCGGCCGCACGCTGGGTCACCGAGTAGTTGATCTGCAGGAAATCGGGTCGGGATGCCGACACCGCAGCGGCCAGATCCGCGTGCGCGCTGTCACGGAAGTGGGTCAGCCCCACGTACTTCACCTTGCCTTGCGCCTTGAGTTCGCGCGCCACCGCGAGTTGCGTTTTCCAGTCGCCGAGGTTATGCACCTGCAGCAGTTCCACGCGATCGGTGCGAAGGCGCTCGAGCGTCGAGGCGAATTGCGCGATCCCTGCCGCGCGCCCGCTGACCCCCGAAAGCTTGGTGGCGAGAAAGCACTGCGCGCGACTGCCGGCATCGGCCAGCAATTCGCCCAGCACATCCTCGGCGTTGCTGTACGTCGGCGCGGTATCGATAAGGCGACCGCCGCCGGCGAAAAAGCGCTTGAGCACCTCGCGCAGCGCCTCGCGTTCGCGGCCCGCACCCACCTCGAAACTCCCCGACGTGCCCATGCCGATGACCGGGAGTTGTTCACCGCTCGAGGGAATGGGGCGCGTCCGCATCGCCGCAGTGGGCGAATCCGCCAGCATCAGGCGCGGCGTGAGCGCCGCGGCGCAGACGCCCATCGCGCCGGCGGAAACCAGAAATCGTCGCGTAGTCATCGCGGCCCCGTCAGCACTCCAGTCGGTGGGACTGGAGTCTACGGCAGCACGCAGACACGCACGACTTTTTCCCCCTCGCCGCCGCCGCAGGGGGCGGCGGTCAGCGAGGATTCCCCCCGTCAACCGCGCGAGAGATTCATGCGCACGGCGATCACGCCGAACAACGCGAGGCCAAGACCGAGCAGCAGCAGCATGCGGTTCGACAGCATCGGAATTGGCGGTGGCGGCCCGACAGGTCCGAAACTGAAGTTGACCAGGCGGTTGATTTCCGCAGCGCTGAGCCCCGCTACCAGCGGCGAGGTCAGGTCGATGTTGCTGAAATCCGCCGCCGCCGGCACCGCGCCTGCGGCGGTATCGGACAGGCGCTGGAAGAACAGGAACGTGATGGAGCCGTTGGCGGGCACCGTCGGGTTGAAGAGGACGTTGTAGCCTTCGGGGCCGGCGCAGTTGAACGCGGTCTGCGACACGGAGGTCGGCGTCGAGGCGGGTGGAGAAGTCCCGCCGAAGAGGACCGTGGTGTTGACCGGATCGCCATCGCCGCCGTCGCTGCTGACGAACCACTCGTCGGCGGCGGTGAATACGGTGTCACCGCTGAAGGTGCCGTTGATGACGGTACCGCCATCTGAACCGAAGTTACCGACGTAGTTGACCGCCGGCGAAATCGGCGCGCCGGTGGTATTGGTCAGCGTGAACACGACGCGCGTGGTGGATTGCGAAGTCAGCACGTCGTAGCGCAACTGCCGCGTCAGCCCCGCCACCGTGCTCGGCGCAAACGATACGGAATTGCCGTTCTGGGTGGCGATCCCGCCGACCTGGGAATTGTTGACGAAAAGCAGCGACGCAAAGTCGAATGCATCGCCGCCACCGGTGGTCGTACTGGCGTCGTCGATCGACGCTCCCGATCCCGGTATGCCGGTGTCGCAGCTGCCCCCCGCAGGCAAGCCGTTGTCCGTGATTTCGTCGTCGCAGATGACCCAGGTCGAAGCTCCTCCACCTGCCACGGAGAAGCAGGAGCCGCCGCCTCGTGGTTCCGGCGCTCCTTCCTTCGCGACGGTATCGGCAGCGCCGGCAAGGCCGACGATCGACGCGACGAGCACGGCGAGATTCCTGCAATTGTGAGTTTTCATGACCGGCCTCCCCAAGGATCGGTGGGAGTCTACAGCGCGCGGCGACCGGAAGGAATCGCCAGCCGCTTCCAACGACACATGAGCCTCGACGGAGGGGTGGTGATTCCAATCACAGATGAGCCTGGACAGTGGAAGCGTTCGTTGCCGCCCGGATGACTGCAGCCGCCCAGCCTGCTGGGGAACCTCTGAAAGAGTCCAGAGGTTCCGCGGTGCAGGGATGCTTCCCTAGCCCGATTTGAAAAGGAAGAAGTAGGCGGCCATTCCCGCGAGGGTGAATGCAAGCAACCACCAGATCAGGGTCACCACGCGATGGAACAGCTCGGGCGGTGCATCGCCGCGCTGGGAAAACGGCGGCCGCACCACATCCAGGGAGCGAGACGCCGACAGGGAAGGCGTGCGGCGCCGATGATCGAAATACTGCCGCGCGGCTTCGAGGAAGCTCCCTCGCTGCAGCGCGTCCAGCACGTTGCCCGGCACACCGCTCTTGATCAGCGCCTCGCGGGCGGCAAGGCGCGTGTCGTTGAGCGACTGCGCATCGATGCGGGCCCTGGCCTCCTTCAGGTCAACGCCGGTCGTTTGGCGCAGCCTTCGGATCGCCTCCATCTTGTTCCCGCCGCGCAGGGCATCGCGCACGGTCTCCGGCAACGAATCCTTTGGCAAGGCCATGCTCACACCTCATTGCGCAAAGTCGTGGTCTTGGCATACATGCAACCGCCGCCCCGATTCCCCGGCGACCGCCGTCGGCTCTCGGCAGCTGGCCAATGCCATTGTAGCGTCGCGGTGCGACGCCTTCTGGCTCTCCCCGGCCCGCAAGCGACGCGTGTGCTCGCGAACCGGCGTTGCATCGCGGGGCACGGAGCGTTTTGCAAGGCCGCGAGGGTTCAACCGTCCGCAAGGGTTGGGCAGGCTATCCGCTTTCGCGGCGCGATCGATTCCGCAAGGCCGATGCGCGCCGACACCGGAGTGGCGGTGCCGCCGAGTCGCCAGTCATGGATCACGCTGAAGGCCATCACGCGCGTCACGTATTCGCGTGTCTCCTTGTAGGTGATGGTTTCGATCCAGAGATCGTTCGGCAGGTCGGGCCGCTGCGCGAGCCAGCGGTTCACGGGTGCGGGCCCTGCGTTGTAGGCGGCGGTGGCGAGCCACGCCCGGCCGCCGTAACGCGCGAGCTCGTCGGCGATGTGA
>JBGTIG010000183.1:0-3800 GCA_041745755.1 Lysobacterales bacterium | reverse complement strand
ATCGTCGGACCCTCTCCCTCGGTCCCTCCCCCGATGGGGGAGGGATGAAGTGTAGCCTCGCGGGCATCCACGCCAGCTGCGCCGCTAACACCGACGGCACCGACGGCACCGACGGCACCGACAGCACCGACAGCACCGACAGCACCGACATCAACGACAGCACCGACAGCAACGACGTCAACGACGGCACCGACTGCAATCTCGATCAGCATGCCGTGTGGACGCGACACACAAGACCCTCCGCCACCGTGCGGGAAGCGAACGGCGCGGCGACCAGATTAGGCCAGCCTTCGCAAGGAATTACCTTGAAGCGCGCAACAGCTCCAGCGCTGCGAGTGTCATCGCTTCGACGCCCGATTTGATGGACGGCTCGGGCGCGATCTGGAACAGCGGGGAGTGATGCTCCGCCACCTCGCCGGAGGCGATCTTTTCGGGGGGCGTTCCGCCGACTTCGAAGTACACGCTCGGGATCGAGGGTTCGATGCCAACGAGGTCCGGAAAGTCTTCCGCGCCCATGTCGGTCTGTGCCCACTGCGTGAAGGCGTCGTCGCCCATGCCAGCGCGCATCGCGGCGCGCACCCGTTGCGCCAGCGCGGCATCGTTGTTGGTGGTGGGCGCGCCGCCGGCATCGGTCTCCACCACCGGCAGCAGCTTCTCGGCCACGCCCGCCGCGCGCGCGGTGTTGAGCGCGACGCGCTCGATGCTCCTCAGCAGCCTTGCGCGGGTCTCCTCGGTATTGGCGCGCACCGTGACATCGAGCCGCGCCTCGTCGGAGATGACATTGGGCGCCGTACCCCCGTTGAACGCGCCCACGGTGATGAGCGCCGGTTCGATCGGCGAGATCTCGCGCGTGACGATATTCTGCAACGCCAGCACGATCTGGCTGCCGATCACGATGGGGTCATTGCCGAGATGCGGCGAAGCGCCGTGCGTCGCGACACCGCGCACGGTGATCCTGACTGTGTCGGCGCTCGAATACATGAGGCCGTCGCTGAAGGCGATCCTGCCGGCCGGATACTTGGCGATGACGTGCAGCGCCAGCGCAAAATCGGGGCGCCCGAACCGCGGATACAGATTGTCGGCCACCATCGCCTTCGCGCCCCCGATCGCTTCCTCCGCCGGCTGGCCGACGAGCATCAGCGTGCCGCGCCACTGCTCCCTGAGCGCAGCCATTCGCCGCGCGACGCCGACCAGCGTGGTGACGTGCATGTCGTGGCCGCAGGCGTGCATCACCGGCACGTCCCTGCCTTCGAGGTTCACCTGGCGCCTGGTCGACGCATACGGCAACCCGGTTTTCTCGACGACCGGCAGCGCGTCCATGTCGGCTCGAATCATGAGAGTCGGGCCTTCGCCATTACGCATCAGCGCGACCACTCCAGTCTTGCCGACACCGCCGGTGACGTCGAATCCGAGCGGCGTCAGTTCCTCCTCGAGTCGCTTCGCCGTTTCAACTTCCTGCATCGAGAGTTCCGGGTTCGCGTGCAGGTGCTTGAACAGCGCGTCGAGGTACGCGTAGTCCGCGTCGATGGATTCGCGCAGGGGTGAGGAACTCGCACTGCCCGATGCGAAAATGAGTGCCATGGCTATGGTCAGGACCGCAGATCGGGTGCGCATGCAAAGTCCCTTGGGAAGTGACGTAATCGACGCGTGCCAACTCTATCAGCGGCGATCAGAGCCGCTTTTCACGGCGTCCGCATGTCGGATTGGCGACACTTGCAGCCTCTCGAAGCCGCTGCCCCGCGCGGGCGTGTGCCGTCTACCCACCCCGCCTGCCCAGAAGGAATATCCCGAATGTCCCATTCCGCATCTGCGCCTGCCCGCGTTCGCCTTCACACCGAAGACTCGGGGGGCGATGGCCGTCCTGTGGTGTTGATCCACGGCTGGCCGTTGTCCGGCTCGTCCTGGAAGCCGCAGCTCGCTCCGCTGCGCGACGCCGGCTATCGCGTCATTGCCTATGATCGCCGCGGCTTCGGACGCTCCGAGAAGCCGGCCGATGGTTTCGACTACGACACGCTCGCTGCGGATCTGGCCGGGGTCCTCGACGAACTTGACCTCCGCGATGTGACACTCGTGGGCTTCTCGATGGGCGGCGGCGAAGTGGCACGCTACATCGGCACGCATGGCGAGGACCGACTTCGAAGCGTGGTTTTCGCTGCCGCCGTCCCGCCGTATCTGCTCAAGTCCGAAGGCAACCCCGACGGCCCGCTGACCAGGGAAAAGGCCAGGGAAATGGAAGACGGGCTCAAAGCGGGTCGCGAGAAATTCTTCGACCAGTTCACCAAGGACTTCTTCTCGGTCAAGGGCGAATTGAAGGTCACGGAAGCACAGCGACAGGAGGCGCTGGCAATGTGCCTGCAGTCCGATCAGGCGGCCGCGCTCGGCTGCATGAAGGCGTTCGCCACCACCGATTTCCGCGACGACCTCAAGAAAATCACCGTGCCCACGCTGATCATCCACGGCGACGGCGACGGCATCGTGCCGTTCGAGGGTTCGGGCAAGCGCACGCACGCAGCCATCGCCGGCAGCGAGCTTGAGCTGCTGTCCGGTGCACCGCACGGCTGCAACGTGAGCCACGCAGACGGCTTCAACGCAGCGTTGCTGTCCTTTCTGGCAAAGTAGCCCGAACCGACGGCCGACGAGCGTCGCTGCCTCGTCCGTGTCGCCGCGATCGAAGTCGCAAAGGGCGCTTTCGATGACTTCCGCTGCGGCTCACCGAATCGGAGACAGGCCACGGAACGCGGGATGCGCGGCTGCACGTACCCCCTGACCGGAACAGAATCCGGCCACGCCGGAAGCAAGTGACGATGACCCTGTTACTCCATGCCCACCCTTTCTCGTCCTACTGCCAGAAAGTGCTCGTCGCGCTCTACGAGAACGCCACGCCTTTCGAACTCCGGTTGCTCGAAGGCGCTGAAGCCATGCGCGAGCTCGGGGCGCTTTGGCCGATCAAGCGCTTTCCGGTCCTCGTCGACGCTGGCCGTACCGTGGTCGAGGCGAGCATCATCATTGAACACCTGGGACTGCATCATCCGGGACCGGTGCGACTGATTCCCGAAGAGCCGAAGGCCGCCCTCGCCGTCCGGGCCATGGACCGGTACTTCGACAACTACATCTCGACACCGCAACAGAAGATCGTCTTCGACGCCATCCGCGGCGAGAAGGATCGCGATCCCTTCGGCGTCGCTGACGCGCGCGCCCTGCTGGACACCGCGTATGCCTGGCTCGACAAGAGAATGAGCGGCCGCGAGTGGGCCGCGGGCGATGCCTTCAGCCTGGCCGACTGCGGCGCCGCTCCGTTCCTGTTCTATGCAGACTGGACCCACTCCATCGACGTCGCGTTTGCCAACGTCCACGCCTACCGCCGACGGCTGCTCGCTCGGCCGTCTTTCGCGCGCGCCGTCGACGAGGCGCGCCCGTACCGCCACTACTTTCCGCTGGGCGCGCCGAATCGGGATTGAATCCCGCGGCGCCGTAGCGGCGCCGGCAGCCCCGGCAACTCATGCCTGGGAGAGGTCGGTTCCGCTACACGCCCTCAGGGCCCCGGCGGCTCTCGCGTCTCAAGCGCGAAGTCGAGGGCGGCGCGGACGGCGGCGACTTGCGCGGTGATGCACTGCTCCGGGGTGGCGCGAGGGCTGTCGGGGTAGACCTCGGTGGTGGTTTTGAAGCGCGCGTTGGTGATGCTTCCGCAGAGGCCGAGTTCGCCGAGCGGGTAGTTGATGACGCCGGGCGCCACGACGGGCGAGCCGATGATCTCGCCGTTCGCGTCGGCGGGCGCGATGTGGGTGACCATTGCAACCGCG
>JBGTIG010000182.1:0-2501 GCA_041745755.1 Lysobacterales bacterium | reverse complement strand
CTGCATGAGCTTCAGCGCGCCGCTCTGCAACGGTGGCGTCGTGCGTTCGGCGGCGAACACGGCGGCCATGCCGCCTTGTCCCAGAAACCCGGTGATGCGCCAACGGCCGATCTCCTTGCCGATCCAGTGCTCGATCGGGTCAATGTCAGCGTGCAGCAGGGCCGACGCGTTCATGGCCCCGTCGAGCAGCGGATGCGGTGTGTCCGAGCGCGACAGCGCATCACGCAGGAATGATTTCACTTCGGCATCCAACTGCAACGACTCGAGCCAGGCACTGCGCTCGGATGGCGCCACGTCGAGGGCCTGATCAATCAGTGGCCCGAGCTGCTGCCAGCGCCCGCGCGAAGACTTGCTCACCCGGCGTAAGCCGGGGAACCGGCCGTATCCATCGCCAGCAGGATGCGCGCCTTGGCCCAGTCGCGTTCGACTGTTCGCGGGGTAACGCCCAGCACCGAACCGATTTCCTCGGCCGTCATGCCTGCAAAAAACCGCATCTCCACCACCTCCGCCAAGCGCTCGTCCTCTTCCCTCAGACGGAAAAGCGCATCGTCGAGCGTCACGAGGTCGGTCGGCGACAGGGCTCCTGCCTGCTCGATCGTGACGACGCGGTCATCATCCGTGCGCTTGGCGGCGGACAGGGCGCGCGCGGTGTCGACCAGGATCGATCGCATGGTGCGCGCCGAGTACGCGAGAAATTGCGCTCGGCAGCGCCAATCGCCGCTGCTCGATCCCACCAGCTTCAGGTAGGTCTCATTGACCAGCACCGTGGTCGAGACATCGCCAGGGCGCCCGGTTGACGCCATGGCGCGTCGCGCCTGCGCCCGGAGCTCGGCGTAGACCAGTGGCAGCAACTCATCGAACGCCAGCTTGTCGCCTGTCGCGGATCGGCGCAGCAGCTCGAGAATGCGTTCGGCTTCGGCGTCGTTCGGCGATTCCGTTGCCATGCTGGTGATCGGCCCTCATCGCAGAAACACGTCTGCATTGTGCCGCAGCCAGCGTGTAGCCGCGCGGAACGGGGAGCGTGCGGTGCGTGCAACGGTCGCAAGCCGCGTTCAGGCCCCGCGGTCGGCTGGAATTACGCTCGTGGCCGTAGCGCACCGTTCAAAGAGCGGCGCAACCCGATCCCATGCTCACACACCGCTTCTTCGCCAACCCGCGAAAGGGCCGCGCCCGCAGCAATTCCCGGGAGCCGATCAATCGGAAAGCGACAACTTTCTGCGTCGCTGCTACTGCAGGGTTACGTCGAAGCTGTAGTCGGACTTCTGATCACAGTATTCATTGTCGCCGCATGCGCCTTTGCCGCCATGCAGTTCGCCCTGCAAGCGTTTGCCAGTTTTGCTCGTGAGCTGGATATCGAGGCTCTTCAGTCCGTTCCACGAGCTCACCATCGAGGTCGTGAGTCCGGTTCCGGTTGACGAAAAATAGAGATCGATCTCCATCTTGTCGTCGAGTTTGACAGCGAGAAAGGATGCTTTTTCCTCCGCACTCCAACGCTGTCGGGCCTCGTCTGGATCTTTCGCGCCTTGCCACGCCTTCACGGGCGGTTCCTTCTCGGTCAGCACCAACCACGTCGCCTTGGTCGCGCCACTGCCTTCGGTGTAGGCAAAAGCATGCTTCGGTTGAAACGCAATGGGTTCACCGGGCCCGTCGGACCGCTCGAGTACGCCTTGGCCTGCGGCTGTGCCCACTTGCGCGTGCGCGTGCTGAGTACCAAGCAGAAAGAGAAAAGGCAAGGTTGAGAGCAGGTGAGCCTTCGTCATTTCAGTCTCCTGGAGGAGCCGTTGGTGGAGTGCAATGATTGATGGGTCGCGCTCCTGAATGCAACCGAGTCTTCCGGCGGGCATTCCACAACCTACGTGCGGGCGGAAAGGCGGATGCGAGTGCAAACACCCGTGGCCTGCCGCAATGCGCAAGAACCGGCGTTCAAGAGCGGTGTTTTACCGGAACCCGGAACCCGGCGGCTTCTCTTAACGCACGCCCGGACTCTCGACCACCATCGATCGCGTGCGCATCGAGGGCGACACGGCGATCGCGACCGGCACCATCCACTGGACGACGGTGAATCCGTCGAAGGCGCACGCGGTCCCGAAGACCGGCAAGGAACACTTCACCCTCGTGCTGGTGAAGGACGGCGGCGCCTGGCGCGCGTGGTCCGAGCACCTTTCCCAAGTCAAAGCCGCGAAAGCGCCGTAGCAGCGCAGCCTGCTGCGCTGGACCTTCGCGCTGCGAAGATCGCGCCGAGCAAGTTCGGCGCCTTCAAACGACAGCCTGCTTCGTAGCAGCGCTGCTCGCTGCGCTGGTACATCCCGCGTAAACGTCAAATCGCGACTGCGGTTACTCGACGTCGAGGAAGCTCCGCAGCTGCTCGCTGCGCGAAGGGCGACGGAGTCTCAGCGAAGCGCATCGGGATTCCCACGGCGTTGGACGCGAGCGCCGCTTGCCAACCCCCGTGCAACCGCGACGCGGAGGAGCGATCGAAGCCGCTGAATTTCGCAGTGAGC
>JBGTIG010000181.1:0-1986 GCA_041745755.1 Lysobacterales bacterium | reverse complement strand
CTGCATGAGCTTCAGCGCGCCGCTCTGCAACGGTGGCGTCGTGCGTTCGGCGGCGAACACGGCGGCCATGCCGCCTTGTCCCAGAAACCCGGTGATGCGCCAACGGCCGATCTCCTTGCCGATCCAGTGCTCGATCGGGTCGTTGTCGGCATACAGCAGGGCAGACGCGTTCATGGCCCCATCGAGCAACGGATGCGGCGTGTCCGCGCGCGACAGCGCATCACGCAGGAATGACTTCACTTCGGCATCCAACTGCAACGCCTCAAGCCAGGCACTGCGCTCGGAAGGCGCCACGTCGAGGGCCTGATCAATCAGGGGCCCGAGTTGCTGCCAGCGCTCGCGCGAAGGCTTGCTCACCCGGCGTCAGCCGGGGAACCGGCCGCATCCATCGCCAGCAGGATGCGCGCCTTGGCCCAGTCGCGTTCGACTGTTCGCGGGGTAACGCCCAGCTCCGAACCGATTTCCTCGGCCGTCATTCCCGCAAAAAACCGCATCTCAACCACCTCCGCCAGTCGCTCGTCCTCTTCCCTCAGACGGAAAAGCGCAGCGTCGAGCGTCACGAGGTCCGCGGGCGAGAGTGCGCCAGCCTGCTCGATCGTGACGACCCGGTCATCATCCGTGCGCTTGGCCGCGGACAGGGCGCGCGCGGTATCGACCAGGATCGATCGCATGGTGCGCGCCGAGTACGCGAGAAATTGCGCCCGGCAGCGCCAATCGCCGCTGCTCGATCCCACCAGCTTCAGGTAGGTCTCATTGACCAGCACCGTGGTCGAGACATCGCCAGGGCGCCCGGTTGACGCTATGGCGCGTCGCGCCTGCGCTCGCAATTCGGCGTAAACCAGTGGCAGCAACTCATCGAACGCCTGCTTGTCGCCTGTCGCGGATCGACGCAGCAGCTCGAGGATGCGTTCGGCTTCGGCGTCATCCGGCGATTCCGTTGCCATGCTGGTGATCGGCCCTCATCGCAGAAACACGTCTGCATTGTGCCGCAGCCAGCGTGTAGCCGCGCGGAACGGGGGGCGGTGGCACTTGCCCGGTTCCTTTTCCGTGGAATGAGTCAGCGCGGCGCTCGCGGATGCGATCCGGCGATCGCAGCGCGGGAAACACCAACCTCAACCCACCACCCGGGAACCTGAACATGAAAACCGCAATCCTGTTGTTGAACGCAATGCTGCTCACCCTTGTCGCGTTGGCGAGCGCGGCGCGTACGCCCGAAGAGCAGTCGGTGGTCGATTTCGTCAACGCTTACGATCGCGCGTATTTGGCCAGCGACGTGGCCTTCTTCGAGCAGAACTTCCACTCCGACTACCGCGTGTTCGTGCATGGCGAACGCAAGACCAAGGCCGATGCGATCGAATGGATCAAGACCAAGGATGCCGAGGAGCGCACGCTCGGGCTCTCGACTGCAACTGACCGCGTGCGTATCGCCGGTGACATGGCTGTCGCGACTGGATCTATCGACTACAAATGGATGGATCCGTCGAAAGCGAACGCGAGCCCGAAGCACGACAAGGAGCACTTCACCCTCGTGCTGGTGAAAGACGGCGCAGCATGGCGCGCGTGGTCCGAGCACATCTCCAAAGTCAAACCCGCGAAAGCGCCGTAGCAGCGCAGCTTGCTGCGCTGGACTCTCGCCAAATCGCGCCCATGGATCGCGCCGAAGTCCCGGAGGAGGATCGTGCCGAAGGATCCTTTCCCCAGGATCGCGCCGAGCGAGCTCGGCGCCTACAAGCAACAGCCTGCTTCGTAGCAGCGCTGCTCGCTGCGCTGGTACATCCCGCGTAAACGTCAAATCGCGGCTGCGGTTACTCGACGTCGAGGAAGCTCCGCAGCTGCTCGCTGCTCGCTGCTCGCTGCGCGAAGGGCGACGGAGTCTCAGCGAAGCGCATCGGGATTCCCACGGCGTTGGACGCGAGCGCCGCTTGCCAACCCCCGTGCAACCGCGACGCGGAGGAGCGATCGAAGCCGCTGAATTTCGCAGTGAGC
>JBGTIG010000180.1:0-10770 GCA_041745755.1 Lysobacterales bacterium | reverse complement strand
CGAGTTCCGCGAACACCGCCGGTCCGACGCCGTAGGTCGCGCCGTGCGCGCAATCGACGACGAGGTTCACGCCGGCCAGCGAGAGCCCGCGCGCGGTGCTCTTGCAGAACTCGACATAGCGTCCTTCCACGTCGCTGACCCGCCGGACCTTGCCGAGCGCGTGCGTCGCCACGGTCGAGAACGGCTGCTCCAGCTCGAGCTCGATGCGGGCCTCGACTGCATCGGACAGCTTTTCCCCCTTGCCCGAAAACAGTTTGATGCCGTTGTCGAGATAGGGATTGTGCGAGGCGCTGATCACGATGCCGGCACCGCCGTCGAAGGTACGGGTCAGGTGCGCGATGGCAGGAGTCGGCATCGGCCCCAGCAATTTCACGTCGATTCCGGCGGCGGTGAGGCCGGCCACGAGCGCCGACTCGAACATGTAGCCGGAGATGCGCGTGTCCTTGCCGATCAGCACGGTACGGGCACCCTCGCGCGACAGGGCGCGGCCGATGGCACCGCCCAGGCGCAGCATGAAATCCGCCGTGATGGGCGCCTCGCCGACACGGCCGCGAATGCCATCGGTGCCGAAGTATTTGCGTGCAGTCATGGACGATCCGGATCCGCAGGCGAGGGATTGTAGGGCTGCGCGCGCCGCGATGTTGCCACCGGGTGGCGAGTGCCGGGTGTTGCGTTCGCGGGCCAGCTTGTCGACAGTGTCGGCTCCCGCTTCCAGGAGTTGAGCCAGGTGCCCGAGACGGATGTCCAGATCGCCGGTGGCGGGCTCGCGGGTGCGCTCATGGCCGGGCTGCTCGCGAGAAGGGGTCACAGGGTCACGGTTTTCGAACGCCGCGGCGATCTCCGGCGGGCCGAAGTGGATGGGGGTCGCTCCATCAACCTGGCGCTGGCGGAACGCGGACTGCACGCACTGCGATGCGCAGGTATCGAGCGGGAGGTACTCGCCCACGCGGTGATGATGCGGGGTCGCTGCGTGCACGCGCAGGATGGGACCACGCGCCTCCTGCGCTATGGCCGCGATGACAGCGAGGTGATCTGGTCGATCAACCGCAGTCGCCTCAACGGTGTGCTGCTCGATTTCGCGGAAGCCGAGGGTGCGCGCGTCCACTTCGGGCATCGCGTCGACAGGATCGATTTCGCGCGCGACGAGTTGCGCCTGGTCGATGAACGCGACGGCGCCCGGCGCGTGCTGCCCTGCCGGGTGCTGATCGGATGCGACGGTGCAGGATCCGCAGTCCGCGCCGCCATCGCGGCAGAGATCGCGATCGGCGAAGCGTTCGAGCCCCTCGGCCACGGCTACAAGGAGCTGGAGATTCCGCCACTGGCGGCGGGCGGCTTCGCGCTCGAGCCCAATGCCCTGCACATCTGGCCGCGCGGCGGCTACATGGCGATCGCGCTCCCGAATACCGAAGGCAGCTTCACCGTCACGTTGTTCCTGCCGAACGAAGGGCCACACCCGAGTTTCGAAACCGTGCGTACGCCCGCGGAGGCGCGTGCCCTGTTCGAACAGGAATTCGCCGATGCCCTGCCGATCATGCCGGGCCTCGAACGCGACTTCGCCGAGAATCCACTGGCGTCGCTCGGCACGTTGCGGGTGGCGGAGTGGGCGCTGCGCGGCGAGGCGCTGGTCCTGGGCGACGCGGCGCATCCGATCCTGCCCTTCCACGGACAGGGCATGAACTGCGCGTTCGAGGACTGCGCGGCGCTGGATTCGCTGCTCGGCGACGCCAACGACTGGGCGGAGACGTTCGCGGAGTTCCATCGTGTGCGCAAACCAAACGCCGATGCCATCGCGGACATGGCGATCGAGAACTACACCGAGATGCGCGACCGCGTCGACGACCCGGATTTTCTCGCGCAGCGCGCGCTCGAGGCGGAACTGGCGGCGCGCTTCCCGGAAACGTTCGTGCCGCGCTACGCGATGGTGACCTTCCGCCGCATCCCCTACGCCACCGCGAAAGCCCGCGGCGAGATCCAGTCGCAGATCCTGCGCGAGCTGCTCGCCGCGGACCCCACGGCCGACTTCGACCCGGCCCGCATCGACTGGTCACGCGCCCGCGCACTGATCGAGCAGCGCCTGACGCCCCTGCCCTGACCGGCAGCGTCCTCACGCAACTCCGAACCGGCACACGCTCCCCATTCCGTCTCTTGAGCGACTGCAACGCGCGCTGTTTCAAGCCGCGCGAGCAGGCCGCGCCCCAACCGCCCAAAAAAAAGGGACGGAGGTAATTAACCTGGCGTGTTACTCACCGCTACTGATCGTGGCCAACGTCGCGGTCGACAAGCTGCTGGCCGGTTGCGGACATACTTGCTCATGCGCTGAAAGCGCTCGTCGCCGAGCCCTCGCTCCCGCGAATGTGCGCGAAATTACCTCCGCCCCCTTTTCCCTGATCATGCACCTCCCAAGAACCACCGCACCCTGGTCATTGCCCCGGGCTCTTCGTCGACTGCGAATCAGCGGTTTAGTTGGTGCGAGAACTTGACGAGTTCAAGCTTGGGGGCGTCGAAAGATGGATCCGACAAGCCCGAATCCGACGTGGCCCGACGGGTCGTGACTGGATGTGCTGACGCCCGCCGCTGCCGGACCTGCGGCCAGGGCGGAAGAGGGTGCGGCGGCCCAGGTGGCCAACGCCGGAAACATCAGGTGGCCACGGCCCGCAGCAGCAGGCCGCAGATCCACGCGGCGTAGGTACCGAGCGCGTAGCCGAAGACGGCAAGCAGAACGCCCACCGGCGCAAGCGAGGGATGGAACGCTCCGGCGACGACCGGGGCGCTCGCGGCACCACCGATGTTCGCCTGGCTGCCGACCGCCATGTAGAAGACCGGCGCGCGGATCAGCTTCGCCACCAGCAGCATGATCGCGGCGTGGATCGAGATCCACACGATGCCCACCGCAAAAAGCCCGGGATCGGAGAACACCGACCGCAGATCCATGTGCAATCCGATGGTCGCCACCAGCACGTAAAGACAGGCCGAGCCCACCTTCGATGCGCCCGCCCCTTCCAGCGTGCGCGCCCGGGTGAATGAGGCGAGAAGCCCCAACGTGGTGGCGATGATCACGATCCAGAAAAACGCCGAGGTCAGCGACAGCCGCGCCAGGCCCGGCGCGACGGCACCGAGCCACGCAGCCAGCGGCACGCCCGCTGCGTGCGCAATCGCAGTGCCGCCGAAACCGAGCGCCAGGATCAGGATCAGATCGCGCAGCGTCAGCACGCGCGCGGTTTCGGCCTCGTAGTCGGCGATCCGCTTTTTCAGATCGTCGATGGCTGAGGTGTCGGCGCCGCGCCGCGCATCCATCGAGACTGCACGCCCCGCCATGAACAGCAGCACCGCCATCCAGATGTTGGCGACGATGACATCGACGGCGACGAACTTCCCGAAGACGTCGGCGCCGACATCGAACACTTCCTTCATCGCTGCCTGGTTGGCGCCGCCGCCGATCCAGCTGCCGGCCATCGCCGCCATGCCGCGCCAGACGGCGTCCGGCCCTTCGTCTCCGAGCAGGGACGGATCGATGAGGCCGCCCAGCCAGAGCGCGATCGGTCCGCCGACGATGACACCGAGCGTTCCTGCGAGGAAGAGTCCCACCGCCTTCGGACCGAGCCTCGCGACGGCTTTCAGGTCGATCGAGAGCGTCAACAGGATCAACGCGGTAGGCAGCAGATAGTCGCGCGCGACGGGATAGAGATTCGAAGCCGCACCATCGATGATGCCAAGTGTGTTGAAGAGCCCAGGTATGAAGTAACAAAGCAGCAGGCCGGGCACGATGCTGTAGAAGCGCTGCCAGAAGGCGTTCTTGCTCGAACTGGTGTAGAACACGAAGGCGAGCACCGCCATCAGCAGGCCGAGCGCGACGGCATCGTTCTGCACCAGCGCGACACCTGCTGCGGGAACGCTCACGGTTGTATGGAGCGGTTGGGACGTCGTGCAGTCATTCGCATGGACCCGGAAGCTTCATGCACATGTTACCGGCAGCAGATGATTGCGACGCCGCGAACCTCGTCACACCACGCGACACCGTGCGACGCCAGCGCACTCTGTGCCTCCCTCCCTCTTGCGGTCGGGAGCGGTTGACGTACGCCCATCGAATTGGATGCTTCGGCAAATTCAGCAGCCCCTCACCCGGCGCTCCTCGCGACCCTCTCCCCGTTGTCTCGGGGCGAGGGGAAGTAATCGTACGGCAGCACGGACGGGCCTTGCTCGAATCACCTGGACTCGTGCGTTCCGCGGGGCTTCTGCCCTCGGGATTCTGCGCCGCGACGCCGGCTGCCCGGGACGCTTGCCGGATCGCCTGTCGAGCACTGCAGCAGGTCGAATCCCCCGCCATCTCGAGCCGCCCGTCCGGGGGAGGTCCAGCCGCCGGGCCCGGGCCCCACGGAAGCGATGGGGGGCACGCGCGTGGTTCATTTGCAGCCGCTTTGGCACGAAATGAGGTTCTTTTGCGTATTCCCCTAGCAGGGTGGACGCGATGCCGGTGCGGCGCCGCCGCAGGACCGCGTCGATCCACAGCCAGCGAGCGCGGCGCACCGCACTTAAACGGGGGAGATTGCACATGGGTCGCATCATCGGGGGATTCGCCGCACTGCTGGCCGGGCTCGGCATGCTCTGGGGCACCTGGGCACTCAGCCAGTCCACGCTCAAGTTCAAGACCGAGGGGCTTGCCACCGAAGGCACTGTCATCGATTTCGAAACCGAACGCACGACCGAAGACGGGAAGTCGAAGACCATGTACCGACCGGTCATCGAGTACACCATCGAGGACGGCAGGACGCTCACCTTTGCGAGCTCCAGCTCCTCGAGTTCGCCGTCCTATGACCGGGGCGAGAAGGTCAAGGTGCTGTACTCGAAAGTGACGCCGGAGCGCGCTCGCATCGACAGCTTCATGGACAACTGGTTCGGGCCGCTGATTCTCGGTTTCTTCGGTGTCATCGTCACGCTGCTCGGATGGTTCCTGTTCTTCGGCGGCATCCGCAACCGCAAGGTCAGGGCATGGCTCGACGTGCACGGCATGCGGGTGCAGTCGAAGTTCCAGGCGGTCGAGCAGAACACCAGTCTCGAGGTCAACGGCAAGAACCCGTGGCGTGTGTGCTCGCAGTGGCAGGATCCGGCCACGCAGAATGTGCATCTCTTCTACAGCGAAAACATCTGGTACGACCCTACGGAGTTCTGCAAGCGCGAGACCATTGAAGCGGTGGTGAACCCAGCGGACCCCAGCCAGTACTTTCTCGACACGGGATTCCTCCCGAAGAAGGGCTGAGAGCGCGCGAGGAGACCGCATTGGCCGCGCGCCCGCGGCCTGCCGCTCCGAACCGGCGCTCTCAAGGCCGAGCGGGAAAAAGGGGCGGACGCGATTACTCTGGCGTGCTCTCCATCGCTACTGATTGAGGGCGACCGCGCGCCGACAGGTTGCTGGCGGGTTGAGGGCTTTCTCGCCGATGCGTTGGAAGCGTTTTTCGCCGAGCCGTCGCTCCCGCGAATCTGTGCGAAATTACCCCCTTCGCCATTTTCGCGGCCCCCACTAGCGCCACACGGTGATCAGCGCATTCGCCAATCCCCGGGCGCCTTGCCGCACGAGGTCGCGGCTGGTTTCGTCGCCGACTTCGTAGGTAATCGCCGGATTGCCGTATCGCTTATAAAAGTAGTTCTTGGAGGTGCCGGCGCCCGGGTTCTCGTTGGTGCGCACGATATCGAACGCATACGCCGGCACCTGGCGTCGGGCAAGCGCCAGCCACTTCGGCACCAGGTGCGGTCGACGCACCGGCTCGGTCTCGGATTGCACGTAGAAGAGGTTGCGGTGTGTCGAATGGAAATCGATGACCAGCGTTGGCGTGAAGTCGGCCTGCGCATCGATCCAGTCGCGAATCGCGCGGGTCTCCGGCTGGCTGAACGTGCCCCAGTCGCGATTGAGATCGACGCCACCACGGTTGGTGCGCCAATGCCCCCGATCGACGCCATCCGGATTCAATAAAGGCGCAACGACGATCCGGGTGCGAGCGCGGAAACGCCTCGCCGCACGCGAGTCGGAAAAGATTGATTCCACAAAAGCGTGCAGGGCGAGGGTGCCGGTGACTTCCGGCGGATGTTGCCCGCCGAGTATCAGCAAGGTGCCTCGGCGTTGCGGGCCCGGTCCAGTGTCAAGGACAGCGATCTGCGCGCCATCGTGCGAGTGTCCGATCGTGCGCACTGCAAGCTCGTGCCGCTTTGCGAAATCGTCGAGCCACGCACGCCGCTCGACGCTGCTGATCAAAGCTTGCGCGGCAACCCAGGCGATTCCCGCTGGCACTTCGAAACGGGCGAACCCACCGCCATCATCCAACCCGGTCTCGACCGCATGCGCGGGCACGGTTTGCCAGTCATTTCCGTCCACACTCAGTTTGGGAGCGTAACGGTGGCTGCCGGACAGATATCTCAGTTCGACGGTTACCGGAACCGGCTGGAGTCGATCCAGACGGAAGGCGTACCACGGGCTTGAATTGATGGGCGGCGCCCGTTCCGGGGAGATCGTCAACGAGAATCTGTCCGGCGCCTGTATCGTGCAATCTCCGGCCCGTGCTCCCGGGAAATCCGCATGAATCGTCGCCACTTCGCTGGCGCAGAGGAACGGGCGATCCCCGTCCGAAACGGTTGGGACAGCCGTCGCGTCCTGGCCGAGTGCCATCCACAGCAGGATGGCAAACGACGGATTCCTCATATCACGGGCTCCGCCGATGCAACCTTGACATCGATCTCGCCGGTCATTCGGGCCACTGATACCGCAACGCTGCAATCGCCGGTGACATTGGTCATCGTCCGCATCATGTCCATGATCCGGTCGATACCGGCGACGAACGCGATGGTTTCCAGGGGCACGCCAACACTGGAGAAGACGAGACCCATCATGATCAGCCCGGATCCGGGGATGCCCGCCGCGCCGATGGCTCCCAGCGTCGAAGTCAGGACGATCATCAGATAGTCACTGGAATCCAGCGTCACCCCGAAGAGCTGGGCTCCGAACACGGTCGCGAGACCGAGATAGAGCGCGGTGCCGTCCATGTTGATGGTCGCACCGAGCGATATGACGAAACTCGAGACACCCTTGCTCACGCCGAGATTGCGCTGCACGCACTCGAGCGTGACGGGAAGCGTGGCATTCGACGATGCCGTCGAATACGACACCGCCTGGGCATCGGCGATCCCACGATAGAACTGCCTGACCGGAATACGCGCCACGAACCGGACGAGCCCTGTGTACACCAACAGGATCATCAGCAGGCAGCCTACATAAAGCGCCGCCACCAGCTTGGCGAGCGGAACCAAGGCTGCAAGGCCGTAGGTTCCTGCGACCCACGCCATCAACGCAAACACACCGAAGGGGGTGAACTCCATGACGATGATCGTCACCTTCTGCATGGCGACGGCGGTCGAATCGAACACGCGCTTCAGCGGCCCACCCGCCTTGCCGGACATCAGGATGCCGACGCCGAGCAGCAGCGAGAAAAAGATGAGGGGCAGGACGTCCGTATCGACCATGGCACGCACCGGGTTGTCCGGCACGATCGAAAGCAGGATTTCCCGTGCGCCGCGCATCGGTTCGGCGCCGGAGAAGACTGCCGGCGCCACCATGTCGAGACCTTCCCCGGGCTTGACCAGGATGCCGAGCAGAATGCCGAGCATGATGGCCATAACGCTGGTCACAAGGAAAAGCAGTATCGCCCGCGCCCCTACGTTACCCAGCTTTCCGAGATCGCCGATGCCGACCACGCCCGACACCAGCGAGGCGAAAATCAGCGGCACGACGAGCATCTTGATCGCGCGAATGAACAGGTCGCCGATCCATTTGATGGATTCGGCCTGCGGACCCATCACCAGGCCCGCGATCACGCCGAGAATGAGCGCGGCAACGACCCGCTGCCAAAGCGGGATGGAGAACCACCGACTGGCGAGGGTGGTCATCGATCAGCGGATGGCGCCGGCACAATGACGACTGCGCCATCGCGTCTCGGATCGGCAGCGCCTTTCAGTACGCCCGATTCGATGGCAACGGCGTGCACGCCTCCGAAATAGGGATCGAGGTGCCCCTCAGCGAGTCCGAAGGCGGGACGCACCAGCTTCATGTCCCGATCGGCGATGCCGCGGAGCAGGTCCGGGGACAGTTCGGCTTGTTCGACATAGACCTGGTCTGGCGGCACGACGTGAACGCGGGATGCGGCGGTGGCGGCTTCGATCTTCTGCTCGACGTCGATCCAGTATTCGATCGTCTGTGCCACGGCAGAGATGATGCGCGCGCTGCCCGGGCTGCCCACGGCCATGACTGGCACGCCCTTCCTCGCCACGACCGTGGCGCTCATCGAAGAATAGGGCGCAGCACCCGGACGGAGTGCGAAGGGGTGACCGGCCTGGTCGAGTTCGAATTCGCGCATGTAGTCGTTGTACAGAAACCCGAGCTTTGGCGAAGCCGCCCGGGCACCGAAGTAGGAATTGAGGCTTTGGGTGACCGCAACGAGCATGCCGCCCGAATCGCCGACGGAGAAATGCGTGGTTTCGCCGCCACGATCCAGCGCCTCGAAATCGACCCTCGCGGCATCCTTGCCGATCTGCTGTTCAAGCTCCGCCTGATGCCCGGAAAGCTCGCCAAACGGCGAGGCGCGACGAGCTTCATGCGCTGCGCGAAGGGCGTCGATCAAGTGCAGGGAGCGATCGGGACCCGGTGAGGCAAGCTGTCTTTGCGGAAAATTTTCAAGAATGTTGAGCGCACGCAAGACCGCCCACCCGCCAGCCGGTGGTGGCAACGTATGGATGTCGTATCCACGATACGTCCCATGCAAAGGCTTGAGTTTTTGTGGCTCTGGAGTCCGTTCGAGATCCTTGGCCGTGATCCAGCCGCCGTGGGCGGACATGTCGGCCGCGATATCGCGAGCAATGGCGCCCGAATAGAAATCCTCAGCCCCGAAGCGCGCGACCCGGCGCAGGGTGCGGGCGAGCGCCGGCTGCCTGAACACCGCATCCGGTCTGGGCAAGCGACCTTCGGCATCAAGGAAGAGTGTGCGCGTAGCGGGGTTGGCGCGCAGTTCTTCGCCGGTGCGTGCCAAGGAGCGATATCGGAACGGCCCAAGCCTGTAGCCTTCTTCCGCATGGCGGATCGCCGGTGCGACCAGGTCGGACCAGGCGATCTTGCCGCTGCCATGATGCCGCCACGCGTAGTCGAGCGTTCGCAGAGTCGATGGAACCGTGGTGGCGGTATAGCCGCCCAACAATTGTTCGAGCTTCGCACCAGGCGGGGTTGCGGATGGCGCGAACGACGTACCGTTCAGCACGACAGGGCCAGCGCCCGGCCGGTAGATGACCATGCTGGTCTGGCCGCCGATACCGGAGCCGGCCGGTTCGGTCACACCCAGCGCCAGCGACACCGCGATGGCGGCATCGACCGCGTTGCCTCCTTTGCGCAGAATCTCGGCGCCTGCCTCGGCCGCTTCGGGCGAAGCCGCCGCGACCGCCCCGTTGGCTAGCGCGGCGCATGCGCACCCGGTCCATGCGGCTAGGGGCAGCGAAAGCGCGAGCGCCACCCACCGCTTCAAGGATCAGAACTCCTTGGACAGCGAGACATAGACGACGCGACCGTTCGAGTTATGCAGATTGTCGAAATACCCGGCGCTTTCATCGGCGATGGGCGGGGGCTCATCGGTGATGTTGATCGCGCCGACCGTCAGTTGGGTGCCCCCGAGGAGAGAGTCGCCGGCGCCCAGGCTGACCGAAGCACGCAGGTTGTAGGTCGTCCAGCTGCCGACGCGGAAAAACTCGCCGGTCTGGTCCTGGGTCACCGAAGTATCGAATACGCCGCTGATATAGCGCACGGTGGCGCCGGCGGCCCAGCGGCCGTTGGACCAGTTCAGCGACCCCGTCGCACGCAGGCGCGGATTGCCATTGAGTTCCAGACGATCCGGCGCGACCGAAGCGAAACTGGGAGCCAGCGTCGGGTCGTTGAGCAGTGGCTCGAGGCTGTCCTTGCGCTGCTCGAACTTGATGAGCCGGCTGGCGGAGGCATCCACGGTGAACCGGCCGATTGACGTTTCCGGAAAGCGATAATTCACGTTAAAGTCGAGACCTTCGACGTTCCGCGGGTCGAGGTTGACGTAGTTGTCGAGCACCAGCAGCACTTCGCCCGCCGGCGCTCTTGTCATACCGGGGTTGGCGGCGTTGTAGACATTGAATGCGGCGATGTCTTCAGGAGTCGGGTCCGCACGAATGACATTCGGGTTCGATCCGCCCGACATGCGCAGGAGAAAATCGAGCGCCAGCTGCTCCTCGGCTCCAAAGGTGCTGATGAGGTTGGTCTGCTCGAAGCGGAAGTAGTCGATCGAGGCCGTGAATCCGGGAAGAAACTCGAGGTTCTGCAGGACGACGCCGGCAGTGAACGTCTCGGAGTCTTCCGGCTGCAGGTTCGGATTGCCCTGGCGCAGGGAAGCACGGTAGGTTTCGCCGATATCGTTCGCGGTGCCCGTCACCGCTGCGCGATAGAAATCGGTGTCGCCCTGTGCGCGGCGTGTAATGGTCCCCTGGTTGATCTGCACCAGGTTCGGCGCGCGGAATCCTTCTCCGTAACTGGCGCGGAACGACAACGGCGACAGCAGGAACCAGTTGATGGCGACCTTGGGCGTGAAGACGGAATCGAAGTCGTTGCTGTCCTCGAACCGGCCGGCAAGCTGCACGTCGAAACCGTGGATCAGCGGGATGTCCATTTCGTCCGACACCAGCGGCAGAACCGCTTCCGCATACGCTGAGAACACGTTGCGGCTG
>JBGTIG010000179.1:0-11741 GCA_041745755.1 Lysobacterales bacterium | reverse complement strand
AGGCGGGCGCCGTCGGCGGCATCAGCGGGCTCGCCGCGTTTCTTCCGGGGCCGTTCCGTGCGCTCGGCAGCGCGCTCGGTCCGCTCGCCGACGCCACGCTCGTCACCACGCTCCAGGGCGAGCTGGTGCTCGAGACCTTCGTGCTCTACGACGTCGACATGCCGCAATCGGCAGAGCGCTTCGCGGTGTTCGCCATTGCCGCGTCCAACGTCGGCAGTGCGGCGGTGACGCATCGCCTCACCGCTTCGCTTGCGCGATTCGCGAGCCAGTCGCTCGGCGGGCGGGTGCTGTCGACCGCCGCACCCGTCGTGGGACTCGCGAGCACCATCGGCGCCAATATCGGGCTGACCTACGCCATCGGCCAGAGGGCGCAAGCGGTCGCACGCCTGCGCGATGCCGATCTCGCCGAATGGCCGGAACTCCTGCGCTCGGTGACGGATCTCGACGAACGCAAGCTCGTTTCGTGGGCAAGACAGTCGGCGCAGGCAGCGGCCACCCAGGTCGCCGCCTCGACGCGCGACTGGGTAAAGCGTGTGGGCGCCCTGTTGCCGGGTCGCGCGAAGCGGCCATCCGTGCGAAAGCCGGTGCGAAGCAAGCCCGCCGCGAAGAAAGCCTCGAAACGGCCCTCGCCGAGGAAATCCACCGCCGCGCAGAAACGCGCGGCGCCGCGCAAGGTCGCGACCCGCAAGCCGGCCGCGAAGCCTGGAAAGAAATCGGTGCGGGGCAAGCCGCGCTCCGGGAAATGAAGTGATTCGCATGGCCGGGCGGAGCCAAGCCTGTCCGATGCAGCGCTGAATCTGCCAATGATGGCCCAACGCCAGACAAGCGCAACGCGGGCGTTGGACGTGAAACCGACGGAAGCGAGCGCCGCAGCGCCTCGCCCAAGCGCGGAACTCGGCGCGAGTTGCTTGTGGAGGGCGCCACATGGTGCCGACGAGAGGAGTCGAACCTCCGACCTACTGATTACGAATCAGTTGCTCTACCAACTGAGCTACATCGGCGCGGGAATGGGACCGGATCGAAATGTGGAAGTGCGCAGATCGAGTCGGGTGAAGCGATGACATGGGAGCGGGCCACGCGGACTGCAATCAATCAGTTCGTGCGACCGCGCCCGTGCAGCACAACTTCGCAACTATTGGTGGGCGGTACAGGGATTGAACCTGTGACCCCTGCCGTGTGAAGGCAGTGCTCTACCGCTGAGCTAACCGCCCGTGGCGTTGATTGGAAATGGGGCGCGCAGTGTACGGACGCGTCCCGCGCCGGTCAACGCAATGCCCCCCGGAGTCTTGGGCGGCATGAGGCCCATCGCGGCCGGCGCGGGCGCGCCCGCCACGCATTCACTTCAACGCCGGCGCGGTGAGCCCGAGAGACAGAACCCGATCGAGCAGCGCCGTAACTTCGTCGAGAGTCGCGAATTCACGCGTGTACTCCCGTTGCAACGAGTGTGAGAATGGCTGAGTTTGCGCCTGTGTCCAAGGCGGTTCTCGCGCTGGCCGCCAAGCCGGCCAGGCGGCCAAGCGGCCAAGCGGCCAAGCGGCACATTCTCGTCTATGCATGGGATTACAGACCTTCCCAGTACAGACTATTCTCGCTCTGCCCGCCGTGATTTCCGGTCACACACCGGTGGCCATCATCGAAATCGACGGACATCACACCACGACAGGGGACATGCCGGAAGAAGCGTTTACCCCGCAAGAAACCGTCGGAGCGACAGGCACGCAGTCCCTGTACCACAGGCGTCAGAACGAAGCGGCTATCGGGGATGGCGCAGATAGCTTCTCAAGCAGCGGACGCCGGGTAATAGTCAAGGTACCAGTCAACGAACTTTTTCACGCCTGCTTCCACCAGCACTTTCGGTGAGTAGCCGACGGCGTCTAACAGCTCGGACACATCTGCTTCCGTGTCGGGTACGTCCCCGGGCTGCAAAGGCAGCATTTCCATGCTTGCCTTGCGGCCCAGGCACTGTTCCAGCACCTCGATGTAACGCAGCAGCTGCACGGGTTGCTCGTTGCCGATGTTGTAGATGCGATAGGGAGCGAGGCTGCTGGCGGGATCAGGCACGCGGCCGTTCCATTCCGTGTTTGCGTTCGGCAACTTGTCGAGCGTTCTGATTACCCCTTCCACGATGTCATCGATGTAGGTGAAGCTGCGCGTGTGCTTGCCGTGATTGAACACCTTGATCGGCTCACCGGCGAGGATCGCCTGCGTGAACAGGAACAGCGCCATGTCGGGGCGCCCCCAGGGGCCATAGACGGTGAAGAATCGAAGTCCGGTGCAGGGAATGCCGTAGAGGTGCGCGTAGCTGTGCGCCATCATCTCGTTGGCTTTCTTGGTGGCCGCGTACAGCGTCAGCGGATGCTCGGTGGATGCATGCTCGGAGAACGGCAGCCTCGTGTTTGCGCCGTAGACGGAGCTGGTCGAGGCGAACACCAGATGCTCGACGCGGTGATGGCGACAGCCCTCGAGAACATGCAGGAACCCAGTGACGTTGCTGCTGACGTACACGTGCGGATTCTCCGCCGCGTAACGCACACCCGCCTGCGCGGCGAGGTGGATGACTCGCTGCGGCTCGTGCGCTGCGAACGCCACCTCAACCGCGAGCCGATCGGCGAGGTCGGCAGTGATGTGCACATAGTTCGGATGATCGATGAAGCGGGCCAGTCGCGCCTGCTTGAGGGCCACGTCGTAGTAATCGCTGAGGTTGTCGAAGCCGATGACTTCGTCGCCGCGCTCCAGCAGTTTGAGGGCCACGTGGGAACCGATGAAGCCCGCAGTGCCGGTGACCAGGATTTTCATCGGCGCGGAATCCCACTCATGGACGACCATCCACCGCTTCCCGCGGCAGGATGTACTTCACGTCGTAGACGACGCCGTCCGGTTTGCAGAAGGCGCGAATTCCCGCTGCCCCGAGCGCGCGGAAGGCGTCGTGCGCGACCGCGACGAGCACTGCGTCGTAAGCCCCCAGTGCGGGCGCCACGACCACCTCGATCGCGTACTCGTGCTGCGCCTCGGCGGCGTCCACGCACGGATCGAACACGTCGACGACGGCCTTATGGCTCTCCAGCGCGCGGATGACATCCACCACGCGGGTGTTGCGCAGATCCGGGCAGTTTTCCTTGAACGCGAGGCCCAGCACCAGCACGCGCGCGCTGGCCGGGTTGATGTCGCTTTGCACCATCAGCCGGATGACTTCGCCGGCGATCCAGGTGCCCATGCTGTCGTTGGTGCGGCGCCCCGCCAGGATGACGTCGGCGTGGTGGCCCACATCCTGCGCCTTGTGGGTCAGGTAGTAGGGATCGACGCTGATGCAGTGCCCGCCAACGAGGCCGGGTCGGAACGGCAGGAAGTTCCATTTGGTGCCGGCAGCCTCGAGCACTTCGAGCGTGTCGATGCCGAGCTTGTTGAACAGGATGGCCAGGTCGTTGACCAGCGCGATGTTGAGATCGCGCTGCGTATTTTCGATGACCTTGGCGGCCTCGGCGACCTTGATGCTGCCTGCCCGGTGGGTGCCTGCGGTGATGATGCTGCCATAGAGCGCATCGATGAAATCCGCTGCAACCGGCGTCGAGCCCGACGTGACCTTGACGATGTCGGTGAGCCGATGTTGCCTGTCGCCGGGATTGATGCGCTCGGGGCTGTAACCCACGAAAAAGTCCCGATTGAACGCGAGTCTCGAACCCTGCTCGAGGAGCGGGACGCAGATCTCTTCGGTGCAGCCGGGATACACGGTGGACTCGTACACCACCGTGTCACCGGTCTTGAGGATTTGGCTGACGGCGTGGCTGGCGCTGATCAGCGGCGCCAGATCCGGGCGCTTCGCCGCATCGATCGGAGTCGGCACCGTGACGATGAAGACCGTGCATTGCCGGATGTCTTCCAGCTGGACGGTGAATGTCAGGCGCTCGCCCCGTGCCAGTTCGCTGGCGTCGATCTCGCGCGTGGTGTCCTTTCCCGCGCGCAGGTGCGCCACGCGCTCGCTGTCGATGTCGAAACCGAACGTCGGATACTTGCGCGCCCATGCGATCGCGAGGGGCAGGCCCACGTAACCCAGGCCGATCACGGCGATGGTCACTTCGTCGAGTGAACGCGGCTGCCCCAGATCCAATGCGTTGCTCCAGTTCGCAAGCCGACGAGGAGCCGGAATCTCGTGGCGCGATTATGCCTGCTTCACGCGGTCCAGGTCGCCGCGACCGTTGGCGCGCGACGGTGCGTTCGATCGACTTCGGCGCGCAACCGCGACTCCCATCAGCAACCCGCCCACTGACATCAGCGCTGGAGTGCGCAGGGGATAGTCGACCGCCGAGTGCAGCGTGACGTCGCTGTCCGCGCCGTCGCGAGTGACCCGCGCGAAGGCCAAACCGGCAAGCGACATCGCAATCACCGAGGCTGCGCAAAACGCCAAGAGCATTTTCATGGCACGAGTTCCAGAAGGGGTAGCGGCACGCCGAAACCAAAGCAGTGTCCATGTAAACACTCAACGAAGACCATCCATGCGTAAAGGCCTGGGTTGAAACTGCCCTGGCCGGGCTAACCAGTCCGATTCCCGGAGCCGCCGCTCAGATCGGCCGAGACGGATCGCGCGTTGGGGAGCGCGCGCCGCGCTCCAAGGGCGTAGTATCCAGCGCAAGGTGGCCAATACGGATGGGCTCGACCTCGCCACACACGCAATTCCGGCCTTGGTGATCGATTTCGAACCGGGAATGCGAGTAAGCATGTAAGGCGGGAGATGCTTCGCTCAGCCGCCGCCTGAGACCAGGGAGGAGTTGCAGATGCGCCAAGGAAAATTGCGTGTCGTGCTAATGGGCCGGGGAGTCCCCGGGGGCCTCGCCAAGGGGTTTTGGACGTGGTTGCTCGTCGCGGGTTGCGGCGGAGCGCTGGCCCAGGCGCCGCCGCGCGATGCCGTGTCGGATGCAGTGGGCGCCACCGCCGCGGAATTCCGCGTGGACGAATCCGGAAACGCGACCTATTCGATCCCCATCTTCGCACCGCCCGGCACCGCGGGCGTCGCGCCGAAGATGGCGCTCACCTACAACTCCGGCGGTGGCAGCGGACCACTCGGCAAGGGCTGGTCGATTGGCGGCACTTCGTCTATCACGCGCTGCCGAAAGACGCGCGAGGCCGGCGACTTCATCGTCGACGGCATTGCGGTGGACGGTAACTCGAAGCCCGTGACCTACACGCGCGAAGACGTGTTCTGCCTCGATGGCCAGCGTCTCGTGCTCAGCACCGGAATCTACGGTGACGACCTCTCGACCTATCGGCTGGAGACCGACCCCTTCGTGCTGGTCTCCGCGCACGGCGGCAACAACGTCGCGACGCTCGCGTATACCGGCCCCGATTACTTCGTGGTTCGGCGCAAGGATGGCTCGTCGAGTCACTACGGTAACAGCCTGGACGCGCGCATTGCGAGCCTGAACCGCAATGCGGTCGCTCTTTGGGCGCAGAACTATCTCGAGGACTCGACCGGCAACTACATCACCTACCACTATGTGCCGCCCGCCTTCACCTACATGGGCAGCGGCATTCAATTCCTGCTGTCTTCGGTGCGTTACACCGGCAAACGCCGGCTGCCTGGGCAGAGCGCGCCGGCATCCTTGCCGTACGCCAGCATCGAATTTCACTACCAGTTTCTAGTGCCGGGGGCGGGTCAGCGCGTGCAAGAGGGCTGGCAGGGCGGCGAGCGTTTCGTGCACGATCAGCGCCTCGCCGGTGTCGAGGTGCGCGACCAGGTCGACACTGCGCCGCGCACGCTGCGCTATTTGACTCCGACCTACTCGCAGTCGCTGAGCGGCCATGGCGGTGAGCTGCTGCGATCCATTCGCGAATGCCGACTCAACCCCGCGACGAGCCCCGACACGGCGTGTTACCGCCCGACGACGTTCACGTGGTCGGATACCGAAGATGGTACGACGCCGCGCGTGCGCCACGCCTTCGAGTCCGCAGACAGCTTCAGCGATGTCGGCAACACCACGGGACTGGTCAGTTCCCGCGTGGGCGACGTGGACGGCGACGGGCGCCTGGATCTAGTGTGGTTCCGCGAGAACACGACCGGGTGCCCGGGCGGCGGCGGCTTCAACTCCCGTCTGCAGGTCAGCTTTGCCGATCGCCGGGAAGTCGCCGGCGAATCGAAACTCGTACTCATCAATCCACTACAGGCAGCATTCTGCTCGAAGCTCTCGAACACGCGCGAGATCGACTCTGGCTGGGGCCTCATGGACTTCGACGGCGACGGCCGGGACGATCTCGTCATCGCAGACGACCATTCGGTGCAGAACGCGCGCTGGCACGTGTATCGCGCGATCGGCCGTCCCACGGCTGGCGGACCGGTGTTCGACACGTCCATCGACCTCATGAATATCGCCGTCTCCTCCGAAGACGACAGCGAGGACCAGGCCCAGTTCGGAGACTTCAATGGCGACGGCCTGTTCGACTTCCTGCGCCCAGTCGGTTCGTCGGCACTCGCAATCCATTTTCTCCAGCGGCAGGCCGACGGCACGGGTTTCGAATTCTCCGCCGCACACAATCTCGTGGTGCCGCCGATCGCGGGCTGCGGCAACTGCAACATCACCATCAACCACACGGAATCCGGCGCCGGCTTCGGCGTCGCGCCCGATCTGAACGGCGACGGCCGGTCCGACGTCGTCCTGCGCGTGCTGAGTGGCGGCTTCCGGCCCGAAGGCACGCCGGACGGGTACAGCCATTTCGCGGAGGATGTGCTCGCCCGACTCAGCCCCCAGCCATCCGGCGGCGGCTATTCGCAATTTTTCGCTTTCATCATGGATGCCCGTACGGCGAATACACAAGCTGTCGTGCAGTACGGCTCGGTGCTCTTCTCGCAGACTTCGGAGGCGCCAGTCGATGCCCGTCAGTTCCGCTTCGCCGACTTCAATGGCGATTCGCTGCCGGATCTCCTGCATCAGCTCGACCTCGGTTCCGAGGACATGTATTACGCGATCAATCGCGGCAATGGTTTTCCGGTCGCCTCGGTCTTCACCTTCTCCGGCGAGGTGCGCGGCATTCCGGCGGGCGTGCGGGAGTATTTGAGACTGGTCGACATCAATGGCGACGGCGGCGCGGAGATCCTCTTTCCGAGCACGTCGGACGCGCCGTGCCCCGGCTCAACCGCAGGGCAACGTGTCTACCGTTATCGCTCGTTCGGGTTCGAGCATTCGGCTACGGGCAGTTTCGGCGCGATCGGTTCGGACTCGGAGACGACGGCGACCTGCATTGCCGGCAACACCGTACGCGCCGAGGACCTCAGCCAGTGGGACATGTTCTTCGGTGACTTCGATGGCGATGGTGCCACCGACTTCGTCAAACTGCGCGACGACTCCACGCAGGCGATCTACACCTCGCGTGCCGGCACGCAGAGTCGCCACCAGCCGCGCGACACCCTCGTGCGCATCGTCAACGGCCATGGCGCGCAAACTTCCATCACCTACCAGCCGTTGACCAACAAGGCCATCTACCGTCGCGAGCGCGGCTCGCGCGACACGATCATGGGTCGTGGCTCTCCGGTGGCGGATCTGCTGGCACCGAACTACGCGGTTGCCGAGGTCAGCAGCAGCGCGCCTGCACTCGATAACAGGTCGCGAACTGCCGCGGTTGCCTACCGCTACCAGGGAGCCAAGCTTCAGGCGGGCGGCCGCGGTTTTCTCGGTTTCTCGCGCATCACCAGCTTCGACCCGAACGTGGTGGACGACGCCTGGACCGCAACCGAGCAGTATTTCCGGCAGGACTTTCCGCTCATCGGCGCGCCGCTCGGCACCGCGAAGCTGGTCGTCGACGGTGTCCCGACGCGCGGCTCGCCCGAGCTCGACGCCTGCGCCCAGAATATCGAAGCGACTGGCCTGTCCTGTTTCTACGACCAGAATCTTCCGGGCGATCTCGAGCATCCGCCGCTGGACGCGGCCCCTTTCGCTGGCAAGGTCATCCAGCTGTCCGGCAGCCTCTGGGGTTGCAAGGGGGGCGCGGGAGGTGATGTCTGCGAGTTCGCACCGGATGCCTCGCCCACCGCCTGCGTGGCGCTGCCTGCAATCGACGGCGCGGCGCCGCGGGGTGTCGAGGTTTTCAACCGCAGTGTGGATCGGCCGGCGGCACCCCGCCTGCTCGGTGGGCAGCAGCCGCTTTGGCCCTACGTGGCCCGCACCATCGATGTGGATCTGGATCGCGACACGCGCGCGGTCACGCGGCATACCTGCTCGTTGTTCGAATTCGCCGATGGCTACGGAAACGCGACGGGCACCACTGTCAAGACTTTCAGCGATGGTTCCGTAAGCAACACTGCGCTGGTCGCCACCAAGTCCACTTCCAACTTCTTTCTCAACGACATTGCAAACTGGCGCCTGGGGCGGCTGATGTCGAGCCAGGTCGACGACACGCGTGGCACCGAGACGCAATCGCGCATCTCCGACTTCGAATACGAGGTGGACCAGGCAGGCTATGCGTCGCCGACCGATACGGGGTTTCTCAAGTCCGAGCGCGTGCAGAAGGATATCGCCGACACCCAGGATCTGCGTACGCTCTACACGCTGGACGATTACGGCAATCGCACGGGCTCGTTCACCTGCTCGCGACTCGAGCAGGATGGCACGGAACTGACCGACGCCGAGTGCCGCAATCCTGCCCTGGTGCGCCAGCGCCCGGTGGGCAACAACGGCCCGACTGCGGCGGTGCATCGGTACTCCCGACAGACGTTCACTGCCAACGGCCGCTACGCGATCGAAAGCCGGGTGCCGTACTTCACCGCTGCGCCCGGCAACGGTGTCGACGAGGCGGCCGCCGTCACGGTAACCGAGCGGGACGAGTTCGGGCATGTCACGGGCTCGACCTCGGCGACGGGCCTGACCGCGCTCGCGCGCTACGGCGACCTCGGCCGGCCATATTTCGCCGCCGATTCCACCGGCGCCTCGAGTACGACGACTTTCCGCTGGTGCGGGAGTGGCGCAGCTGAAGTTTCGTGTCCCCCGGCCGCCAGTTTCCGCCAGCGTGTCGAGGTTGCCGGCGGTGCGAGCACTTTCACCTTCTTCGACGTGCTGGGGCGCGAGACGCTCACAGTCGTGCAGTCGTTCAATGCAGGAGTCACCGACAAGAACTTCTCCGCAGTCTGCACCGGCTACGACCAGCACAGCCGCGTCGAGTCGGTCTCGGTGCCCTTCTTCCTCGAAGCCAAGTACGGCTCCGGCAACGAACCGTTCGGACTCCAGTTCGATCCCTGCACGGTCCCCCTCGCTGTCGATTCGCCGCTCGGCACGGGTGAGATCATGGTCACTGCATACGATCCGCAGGGACGCGTACGGCTGGTGACGGGGGCCGACTTCAGCCAGGTGTCCACCAGTTACGTCGACCTCACAACCGTGGTGTCGAACGCGCGCAGCAACGAGACGCTTACCACGCGGAATGCGCTTGGCGAAGTGGTGAGCGTGGTGCAGTCGGACGCAACGACGGGCCTCGCGGTCGGCCCCGGCAGCATGATCATCGCGCACAAGTACGACGCACAGGGAAACCTGCGTTTTGTCCGGCGCGACGCGGGCCAGGGAGAGATCGTCAGCGAGGTTCAATACGATGCGCTCGGCCGCGCCACCTTCAGTATCGATCCCGATCGCGGCACACGTACCACGACCTACAACGCCGCAGGCGAAGTCATCGCCACGCAGGACTCGCGAGACCAGCGCATCGAACAGGATTTCGATGCGATGGGCCGTGTCTGGCGCCGGCGCTCAGGCAGCGTAGGTGATTTTCCAGGTTCCTCGCAATTGCTGTTCGCGGACAGTTTCGAGGGCACGGGAGGCGTACCTCCACCCAGTGGCGGCAATCCGCTGGCGGTGACCACCGATACCTTCCAGTTCGACGCGCAGTGCGCCGGTTCAGGCGGCGGCGTGCGCGGACTGCTGGCGCTGGCCGAGCGGCGCGTGGGCGCGCTCGATCTCTGCGATGTGCAGAGTATCGACCGCGTCGGCGACCAGCCTCTGCCGGCCGTGTTGCAGGGCGACGCCGACACGCGCTGGCGTGCGGCGTATCTCTACGACTCGCACGGCCGCCTGGCCGAGCGGTTCAGCCTGCTCGACAACACCGATGCGTACTCCGAACTCTGGAGCTTCGACGAGTTCGGCCGTGCACTGTCGATGAGCGATGCGCGGCCCCTGGGCGCGCCGAACGAGGACATCGAGATCAAGCTGTACACGCCGCGCGGCTATCTTTCCGCCCTCGACTACAGTCGCGACGCGGTGGGCGCAGCCGGCGTGTTCTATCAGGCGCTGGAGCACGATGCGCGCGGCAACGTGGTGCGCGAGCGGCGTGGCGGCTCGTCTTCGATGGAGACCCTGCGGGAATTCGATCCGAATCGCGGCTGGCTCACCTCGATCTGTTCGGGTCCGGCCTGCGTTCTGCAGGAACTCGCCTTCGGGTTTGATCAAAACGCCAACCTGGTAGAGCGGCGTAGCCGCGACACCCAGCTGGTCGAGGCATTCGCCTACGACCTGCTCGACCGCCTGACGCAGGTGACGCGCACGGGCAGCGCGACGACGGCGGAGACCACGCTCGAGAGCTACGACAAGCTCGGCAATCTCTGTACGCGCGGCCCCGCGTCGGCGCCGCTGGTCTACACCTACGCGGGTCTCGACGGCTGCAATGGGGCGGGCACCGCGTCGAATGCATCGCCGCATGCGGTGAGCGCGACCACGCAGGGCGGGGTGGGCTTCACCTACGGCTATGACGCCGTGGGCAACCAGACGCTGCGCGACGGCTCGGGCACCGCCAGTGACCGTGTGCTGGACGTGGATGCGCAGGACCAGGTGACGTTTCTGCTTCTGGGTGCAATGGGATCGCCCCTGGCCGAGGCCGAGTTCCGCTACGGGCCGGATCTTGCGCGTTACCGGCGCGTCGATCGCGGCTCGGGTCAGACCACCACCACGACCTACGTCGGCCGTACCGAGCGCATCGTGCGTCCGAATGGCACGGTCGAGGTCAAGCGCTATCTCGGCGCTGCGATCGTGACCACGTGCAGCGACCGGGCGGGCCAGGCCATCGCCTGCGCTTCGGGGCAACTCATCGAGGACCGCTATGTGCTGGGCGATCACCTGGGCTCGCTGGAGACGCTGGTCTCCGACAGCGGCGGCGTCATCGAGCGCGCCAGCTTCGACGCCTGGGGCAACCGCCGCAACGCCGGCACCTGGTCCGGTACGGGCCTGCCGCTCGCGACCACCACCCGCGGCTTCACCGCGCACGAGCATCTCGACACCCTGGGCCTGGTGCACATGAACGGGCGGCTGTACGACCCGGGTCTTGCGCGCTTCGTGCAGGCCGACCGCATGCTCGATGCCGGCACGCAAGGTCTCAACCGCTACAGCTATGTGCTCAACAATCCGCTGTCGCTGACCGATCCGACGGGTCAGTACTCGGTCGGGCACTGGCTGCGCACGGGTCTCGAGATTGCGGTGACGGTGGCGAGCGCCTACACGATGAGCGCGCAGGGCAGCCTGAGTGCGCTCGGTACCGGGCAGCGGCTCTTCATGATCGGGGCGGCGGGAGCGACGGCCTCGCTGGTGTCGCAGCAGAGCAGCAAGGGCGCGGCGTGGGGGGCGGCGTCGGCGCTGGCCTTCTACGGCATCGGCAGTTACTTCGAGACCGCACAATGGGCACAGGCTGCGAAGGGCACCACCGGCGTGGCGCGCTCGGGCCTCACCGCCGGTGGCTATGCCGCCAAGGTGCTGGCGCACGGCGTCACCGGCGGTGTGCTGCAG
>JBGTIG010000178.1:0-8076 GCA_041745755.1 Lysobacterales bacterium | reverse complement strand
TTGCCGGTCGAGGAAGTCGCCAGCAGCGCGGCAACGATTGGATATGAACTCGTCTGCGGCATGACGCGCCGCGTCGAGTTCATCGAGGATCCAGGCTGATGGCAAAACCCAGACTCGCCTACGTCTGTCGGGAGTGCGGCGCCGAGTCGCCCAAGTGGCAGGGCCAGTGCGGCGAATGTGGTGTCTGGAACAGCCTGGCGGAGATTCGCGTGGCGTCCGAGCGGGTTGCCGCGCGTGCCGTGCCGCGTTCCGGCGGTTTTGCTGCCGCGACAGGCCAGGCGGACGTCACCTCGCTCGCCGAAGTGGCGGACGATGCCGAAGTGCGTAGCTCGCTCGGCATCGCCGAGCTCGACCGCGTCCTCGGGGGCGGTCTGGTGCGTGGATCGATCGTGCTGGTGGGCGGTGATCCCGGAATCGGCAAGTCCACACTGCTGCTGCAGGCGCTCGCAGGATCGCGCGGTTCGATGCGCGGCCTGTACGTGACAGGAGAGGAAAGCCTGGCGCAGGTCGCGGCACGCGGATCCCGCCTGGGACTCGACCTCGCCAGCGTGGACGCACTCTCCGAGACCGGAATCGAACGGATTCTTGCGCTGGCGCTCGAGCGGAAACCCGATCTCCTGGTGATCGATTCGATCCAGACGATGTGGACGGACACGGTCGAGTCTTCGCCGGGATCCGTCACCCAGGTGCGCGAATCCGCCGCACGGCTCACCCGATTCGCCAAGGAGTCGGGCACCTCCGTGTTCCTGATCGGTCACGTCACCAAGGAAGGCGGTATAGCCGGTCCGCGTGTACTCGAGCACATGGTCGATGCCGTGCTGTATTTCGAGGGAGAGGCCGGTAGCCGCTTTCGCATCCTGCGGGCGTTCAAGAACCGCTTCGGCGCCGTGAACGAGCTGGGCGTATTTGCCATGGGTGCCAAAGGGCTGCGGGAAGTCCCGAATCCCTCTGCGATTTTCCTGAGCGGCCGCGATGAAGCGGCGGCGGGCAGCGCGATCCTGGTGACGCGCGAGGGCACCCGACCACTGCTGGTCGAAGTGCAGGCCCTGGTCGATGCGTCGCCCCTGTCCAATCCGCGGCGCGTGGCCGTCGGCGTGGATGGCAGCCGCATGGCGATGTTGCTGGCCGTGCTCCACCGTCACGGCGGGATCGCGATCCACGACCAGGACGTCTTCGTGAACGTGGTGGGCGGCCTGCGCGTGCAGGAAACGGCGGCCGACCTGCCCGTGCTGATGGCGATCGTCTCCTCGTTGCGCGACCAGCCGCTGGCGAGCAGGACTGCGATGTTCGGCGAGATCGGATTGTCCGGAGAGATCCGTCCGGTGGCCAATGGCGAGGAACGGATCCGCGAGGCGCTGCATCACGGCTTCGAGCGGATCGTCGTGCCGCGCGCCAATGCGCCGCGAAGCCCGGCCGATGCTTCGCACATCGTCGCCGTTGACCGGTTGTCCGACGCCCTCGAGGCACTCGCCTGATCCTGTGCGTCTGGTAGCAACCGGGCTCAAAACCGGATTCGAGCCCGGGTCAGGCGAGTCCCAGCGCCTTGCGCACGGTGGGCAGCCAGTGCGCGTCAACCAGTTGCCTGTAGCCGTTCCGGGTCGGATGAATTTCGTTGTCCCAGAAACTACCTGCCGACAACGAGCCACGCGTGCTCAGCACGATGAAGCCGGGGCGTTCCGCGGCGAGATCGCTCATCAGTCCCTCGAAGGATTCGAGCAGCCAGCGCGATAGCTCGCGCTGGGGGATCGGATGCCGCAAGCCCACCTCGCGCATCTTCTCCCACATCCACGGACCGGCCTTCAGCCCCGGCAGCTGGAAGGGTGTGTTGGAAGGAATCACATCGGCATACGTGTGGCTGACGATATTGGCGAGTGGCGCGAAATCGTCGCGCATGCCCCGGATCATCCGGTAGGCGCCCGCGACGACATCAAAGGTGGCGCGCAGGCGGTCGAAGCGGATGTGGTCGTGCGCGACCGACGGCACGGTCGCCGTGTAAGGCCAGTCCAGCAAGGGTTCGGGCGACCCTGCGGGCTTCAGGTGTCGGGCAAAGTCGGTGCCGATGACGTCATTGCCACCGAGTGACACCATGATGAGATCGAAAGGCTTGCCCAGGCGCTGCTGCAGATCCGCGGCGATGCCGCGCCAGCGTCCGATCAGTCCGAACACTTCCTCGGCATCGCGACCCGGCCAGCTGTCGTCCAGGAACTCGGCCTTGCCGGACAGGCCCGCCGCGGTCAGGTTCTGCAGATCGCCCAGCCGGCGGAGCGGGTACTGGAACCACGAATCGCCGATGCAGAACACGCGCTTGCGTCGCGGATGCTTTCGCACCAGTTCCAGATACTTCGAAAGTCGTCCGATCGGCGTGGTCGCCATGTCAGGAACTCCTCGCGGTGGCGCGTTCGGCAAAGAACCGCCGGGCGCCTCAGGTTCGACGCAGAACCAGCTCCAGCACGAACTTGCTGCCGAAGAACGCCAGCGCCAGCAATGCAAAGCCTCCGAGCGTGAGCCGCACCGCGCGTCGCCCCCGCCAGCCGAAACGCCAGCGGCCGAACAGCAGCGCACCGAACACGACCCACGACAGCAGGGTCAGCACGGTCTTGTGCGCGAGATGCTGCGCAAGCATGTCCTCGACGAACAGCACGCCCGTCAACACGGTTACGGACAGCAGGACGAAACCCGCGGCGATCGTGCGGAAAAGCAGTTGTTCGATCAGGATCAGCGGCGGCAACCGCTGCGAAAGGAGGCTGAATCGATGCATGCGCAGCGCACGGTCCTGAAGCCAAGCGCACACAGCGATCAACGCCGCAATGGTGAGGGTCGCGTAGGCCAGCAGCGCGAGCCAGGCGTGCAGCGCAATTCTCCAGTCGCTCACGTTGCCACTGGCGGCCGGGCTGCCGTAGGCGTGATCCAGCGCGAGCGTGAATGCCGCCAGCGGCAAGACGACGATGCCAAGAACACCGAGGCCGCGGCGTGTCGCCAGCAATGACACGGCGATCGCGAGCGCAATGCCAACCCACGACAGCGCCGCGAAAAAATGCATGTCAACGCCACCGGCCAGGCGCAGGGCCTGCAGGTGGTGTGCCATGTGCGCCGCAATGGCGCTGACAGCGAGCAGCCACGCGACGCGGCGTGGTATTGCACGGGGCGCACCCCCCGGATCGCTTCGCCCATCGCCTCCCGTCGCGACGCCGGCGACGGCTGCCGGCCGCAGCAGAAATGCCGCTACCAGGTACGCCAGCACCCCTGACACCACGATGATCGTCATCGCCAGAGTTTCGCACAGGCGGCATCGGGTAACGAGAGTCGCGAAACGCCTCGGCTATACTCCGCGGCCCCGTTTTCCACGTGAAGGATCGATGTTCGAGAACCTCACCCAACGGCTGTCAGGCACCCTCGACCGACTGCGTGGGCGCGCGCGGCTGACCGACGAAAATATCCGGGAAGCGACTCGCGAAGTTCGAGTTGCGTTGCTCGAGGCCGACGTCGCTTTACCGGTGGTCACCGCACTCATCCAGCGCATCAAGGCCAAGGCGGTCGGTCAGGAAGTGATGAAGAGCCTGTCGCCCGGCCAGGCGCTGGTGAAAGTCGTGCGCGACGAGTTGACTGCGGTGATGGGCGCGGCCACCAGCGAGCTCAATCTTAACGTGCCGGCGCCGGCAGTGATCCTGATGGCAGGTCTGCAAGGCGCAGGCAAGACGACCACCGTGGCGAAGCTCGCGCGATACCTGCGCGATCGCAAGAAAAAGCAGGTGATGGTGGTCAGCGCCGATATCCATCGGCCCGCCGCCATCGAGCAGCTCGAGACACTGGCGGCGCAGGTCGGCGCAAGCTTTCATCCCAGCGACGCGAGCCAGGATCCGGTGGCAATCGCCCGCGGTGCCGTCGATGCGGCGAGACGCCAGTTTGCCGACGTCCTCATCGTCGATACCGCGGGCCGCCTCGCGATCGACGAGGCGATGATGCAGGAAATCTCCGCGATCCACGCTGCGATCCAGCCGGTCGAGACGCTGTTCGTGGTCGACGCGATGACGGGTCAGGACGCGGCCAATACCGCCAAGGCCTTCAGCCAGGCGCTGCCGCTGACGGGAGTCGTGCTTACCAAGACTGACGGCGACGCGCGTGGCGGCGCGGCCCTGAGCGTCCGCTACATCACCGGCAAGCCAATCAAGTTCGTGGGCGCGGGCGAAAAAACCGAAGCGCTGGAGATGTTCCACCCGGATCGTGCGGCGCAGCGAATCCTCGGCATGGGCGATGTGCTCTCGCTGGTCGAGCAGGTCGAGCAGACGGTGGACCGCGACAAGGCCGAGAAGCTGGCGCGCAAGGTCGTGTCGGGGCGGAAGTTCGACATGAACGACATGCGCGACCAGCTGCAGCAGATGCAGAAAATGGGCGGTCTTGCCGGGCTTGTGGACAAGCTGCCTGGCGTCGGCACGCTGTCGGATCAGGTGAAGTCGAAGGTCAACGACCGCGAGGTAAACCGCATGATCGCGGTCATCAACTCGATGACGAAAAAGGAGCGTCGCCACCCCGATCTCCTCAACGGTTCGCGCAAGGCGCGCGTTGCGCGCGGTTCGGGTCAGCAGCCGCAGGATGTCAACCGACTGCTCAAGCAGTACCAGCAGATGCAGAAAATGATGGGCAAACTGGCGGGGGGCGCCAGCAAGGGCCTGATGCGGCAGCTCAAGGGGGCACTGGGCGGCGGCTTCGCGGGTCCGCCGCGGTGAGGTTGATGCAGCGCTCGCGCGGGACTCGCCTCCAGCCGCGGACGTAGCTGCGGAGCTCGCTCCGCAGTGCGGGAGGTCGAGTGCCGAGCAAGCTCGGCACCTACGAGCAGCTGGGGCGCCTTCTGGGCGTGGACCCCTGGGGGGTGCAAGTGGCCGGCCGAGTCTGCGCCGCGCTCCGGATGAGCTCCCCCGGCGTGGAGAGCTGCAACCCAAGCCGCAGGAGGGTAGAGTCTCAGTTCTCAATTCCGTTCGTGGTGACCCTGAGCCTGACGAAGGGTCGAACCATGGACGGAACCGCGAGGGACGCCGATCTGCGCACGACCGTTCATGGCTCAACCCTTCGTTAGGCACAGGGCCACCACGAACGGAGTTTCAAACAGAGTCACTACCCGCAGGAGGCTCTCTTTGCGCTGCGGACAATATTTGCCTACAATGCCCGGTTTTCCGTAGCTGGTCAGCTTCTGGCCGGTTCACCCTTCAGGTAATCACATGGTCAAGATTCGCCTTTCCCGTGGCGGCGCGAAGAAGCGTCCCTTCTATCACATCGTCGTGGCCGACAGCCGCGACGCGCGCGACGGCCGCAATATCGAGCGCGTGGGCTTTTTCAATCCCATCGCGACGGGTGGCGAGGAGCGCCTCAAGCTCGACTCCACGCGCGTGCAGCACTGGGTCGAGCGTGGCGCGCAGCCGACGATGCGCGTACGCATGTTGATGCGCGAGGCCGGCAAGACCGCTGCGGCAGCCTGAGCGAAACGCCGGTGGACACGCGGCAGGTCCTGATGGGCCGCGTCGTGGGAGTCCATGGCATTCGCGGCTGGATCAAGGTCGAATCGTATTCCGAGCCGCGTTCGCGACTGGTCGAGTATCGACCCTGGATCCTGAGTCGCGACTCCATCGAAACCATTTTCGAGATTGAGCGGGCCGAGGCGCAGGCGACCCCATTGCGGGTCAAGCTGCGCGGCATCGATGAGCGCGAAACTGCGCTGGGTCTCGTGGGAAGCGAAATACTCATGCCTCGTGCCGCACTGCCCGTGCTGGGGGACGATGGCTTCTACTGGACGGACCTCGAAGGACTCGAGGTGGTGACGGCCACAGGCGAGTCGTTGGGAACCATCGCTCACCTGTTCGCCACCGGCGCCAATGATGTGATGGTGGTGCGTGGCGATCGCGAAAGGTTGATTCCTTTCACGCCCGGACACGTGGTTGTCTTGGTGGACCTTGCGCAGCGACGGATCGAAGTGGACTGGGATGCGGATTTTTGAGGGACCGGGTCGCGGACGAAGCGAGCCCTGGTGAGCGCGAGCCGAGGTTGACGAACATGGCGCTTCGAATCGATGTGATCACGCTGTTTCCCGAGTTCGTCGCCAATGCGACATCGGTCGGAGTCGTGGCAAGGGCCGCGGCCCGCGGGCTTTTCGAAGTGGTGACCTGGAATCCGCGGGAGTACACGGACGACGCGACCGGCCGCGTGGATGCCAGGCCCTTCGGTGGCGGGCCGGGTATGGTGATGCAGGCCGAGCCGCTGCGAAGGACCGCCGCAGCGGCGCAATCCGCCGGGAAGGGCAGGGCACGGGTGATCGGTATGACGCCGCAGGGGACGCGGCTGACGCAGTCCTGTGTCGAGCGGCTCGCTGCGCTCCCCCGGCTGCTGCTGGTATGTGGCCGATACGAAGGTATCGACGAGCGGTGGCTTTGCGCGGAAGTGGACGAGGAGTTGTCGATCGGCGATTATGTACTGTCGGGTGGCGAGCTGGCCGCGGCGGTGTTGATCGATGCGATCGGCAGATTGCAGTCGGGCGCGCTGGGACACGCGGATTCAGCGGCGGAGGATTCATTTTCCGAGGGATTGCTGGATCATCCGCATTACGCCCGTCCGGAAGTCGTCGATGGCCAGGGAGTGCCGCAGGTTCTCCTGTCTGGCGATCATGCGGCTGTCGCGCGATGGCGGAAGCAGCAGGCGCTCGGGCGTACATGGCTCAGGCGGCCGGATCTGTTGACACGGCGTTCGCTGGATGCGGGCGAACGCGAATTGCTCGAGGAGTTTCGCCGCGATCACCTCGCGGTGCGGAAAGACTAGCCGATTCGCGTTTGTCCCTTGGACAGGCCCGGACCCGTAACCATCATCGTTATTGCAACCCTTGGACTGGACCCATGAACAAACTCCTGCAGCAATTCGAAGACGCGCAGATGACGCGCGAATTCCCGACCTTCAGTCCCGGCGATACGGTCGTCGTCAATGTGAAGGTCAAGGAAGGCACGCGCGAGCGGGTGCAGGCCTATGAGGGCGTCGTCATCGCCATTCGCAATCGCGGACTCAACTCTGCCTTCACCGTGCGCAAGATGTCGCACGGCACGGGTGTCGAGCGCGTGTTCCAGAAGCACAGCCTCGCCATCGACTCGGTGAAGGTCAAGCGCCGCGGCAAGGTGGCACGCGCAAAGCTCTATTATCTGCGTGAGTTGCAGGGCAAGGCGGCGCGCATCAAGGAAGATCTTTCCGCCCACCGTGAGTGAGTTCTGCCTGCGGCCACGCAACACCGGGTGTACGCACCCAGCGTGTACTGCCCTTGCTGCTGGCGATCGTGCGGCCTGAAGCGAACCTGCCTGGCCGCGCCCTCCTGACAGTCACGCGTGCCCTCCACACTTCCTGACGGGGAGCAGCCATCCGAAGTCCGCCTCGACGTGTGGTTGTGGGCGGCACGGATGTTCCGGACTCGCGCACTCGCGAAGTCCGCCATCGCGGCTTCCCGTGTGCAGGTCAACGGCATTGCGGCGAAGCCATCGCGACAGGTGCGGACGGGTGACGAACTTGTCGTCGAGCGTGCCCGGGAACGGTTCGAGATCGAGGTGGTGGCTCTCTCGCAATCGCGGGGTGGGGCGATGCAGGCGCAGGCGCTCTATCGCGAGTCGCCCGATTCCGTTTCCCGGCGCACCGAGGCGGCTGCGAATCGACGCGCGGAACGCGCGGGGTTCTCGGCCCCGGCGACGCGCCCGGGCAAGCGGGAGCGACGACTCATCCTGGCACTCGGCGACATCGAGCTCATGTAGCGGCTGCGGCTCGTCCGGGTTGCGTGTGCGCGCGAGGTCCTTCCGCGTCCGCCTTGAATCTGCCCACCGCGGGTCCCACTTCGATCGTCTGACTCCGCCGGTGGAAATGCCCGTGAACGCAAGCCCCGAAACTGCTTCTCCCGAGACGCCGGACGCCGCAGGCGAAGCCGTCGAAACCCGCCGCTTCGAGGCGGAAGTGCAACAGGTCCTGCACCTGGTCGTGCACTCGCTCTATTCGCACAAGGAAATCTTCCTGCGGGAGCTGATCTCGAACGCCTCGGACGCTTGCGACAAGCTGCGCTTCGAG
>JBGTIG010000177.1:0-3546 GCA_041745755.1 Lysobacterales bacterium | reverse complement strand
GCCGCCCGAACCCCCTTGCTCGATGCCGTAGCGCAGGTGCGCGAGCGCCTCGCGGTGGCGCTCGGAAAGGACCACGAAGCGCGGGTCGGGTGTGATCGCGAAGGGCGCTTCGCGCAGGCCGAAGTGGTCCAGATACATGCGACTACCATAATGGGTAAGTCGGGCCGTCGCGCCAACCACGCGCTCGTCCCGACGCGGCGGATGGCTGAACTCCCCGAGCCGCCGGGGCCGGGTGACGCAATCGGGGCGAATCGCGATTTGGCAGTTCCTGAGGGCGTTCTGCGTATTGGTTATAACAAGTCACCAGAAAAGGGGGTTGCGATGAAGCACATCGGTATTTTCACCGGCCCGGCGGGAATCCGCGCTGCGGCGGCCGTGCTGGCACTTGCGGCAGTTCCCGCATTGGCGCTGGCTGATGCAACGGGCGGTACCTGCCGCAAGGACGGCAAGGAGTTCAGGTTCGTCGACGGCGTCTACTTCACCGAACCCAACACGTTCGAGGAAACCAAGCTCGATCGCGTGCTCGCGTTTTCTTCGGTCGCGCTGGACAAGGTCGCGATCGGGCGCGCCGAGGACAAGGAAGAAGCGGTCCGCGACCAGGTGTGGGAAGCCGAGGACGGGGCGCGCATACAGCTCTCGATCGACGAGGAAGACAAGGTGTGGGCCTTGCAGTTCAACGCGGGCGGCACCAGCTTCTCGCAATCGGGCAGCGGCATCGGCGAGTTGACCCTGAAGGGCAAGAGCGCGGATGGCATGAGCGGAACGTTCAAGCTCGAGGGCGATGCGGACGATCTCAGCTGCGACCTGCATTTCGGACTCGCGGCGGGGGAGACCGCCGCCGCCGTTGCGGCCGCGCCGCCGTTGCCGAAGGGAAAGCCCATACCTGCCGGTGGCGGGGAATTGGGCAAGGTGTACATGGCGAACTTCCAGGCGATGCGCAAGGGCGACATCGATGGGCTGATCGCGACGGCCGCCGCCGAAACGCGCACGCAAATGGAAGAGGCGCGCAAGGATCCCGAGTTCCCGAAGATGCTCGAACTCATGCAGGCCTTCTCGCCGACTTCGATCAAGATCACGGGAGGCCAGGACTTCGGCGACTCCGCGGAACTGACCCTCGAAGGCACCGATGAGGACGGCAGCAAGAGCACCGGCACCGCGAAGATGGTCAAGGAAGGCGGCGCCTGGAAAGTCGTCAAGACCTCCATGAAAAGTGGGTGAGGCGACGCGCTTGCGCGCCACTGGCGCGCGCGTCGGCGAACGCCATGCATAGGATGTGCATGGCAGGAGCGACTTGGCGAGCGCACGACGTGCGAGCCTAGTCGCCTCGGCAAGGTCACCCCGCGATCCAGCGCAGCGAGGGCGCGACCCGCCGAACGCACAAAACAGGGTGAGGCGGGGTTTTCGCGCGGCACTGCCGCGCGCCGCCGAACGCCCGCACACGGAAGTGCGGGCGGGGCTTTTCGATGAAGCGGGACGCGGAATCGAAAAGTTTTGGGCCGGATGCGACTTGGCGAGCGCAGGATGCGCAGAGCCTAGTCGCCTCGGCAAGGTCACCCCGCGATGCAGCGCAGCGACGATCGCGCGCCACGGCGAACGCCAAAACATGCGCCTTTTCGCGTCGTGCCGTTCATGGTTCGACACGCTCACCACGAACGGGGTGAATACTTCGCGCGTGGACGCCGGGAGTCCACCCGCTTATCCAGGGTCACCCCGCGATAGAGCGCAGCGACGATCGCGCGCGCCGCCGAGCGCCAGAGCAGGCGCCTATTTCGCAACGTGCCGTTAATGGTTCGACCCTTCGTCAGGCTCAGGGTCACCACGAACGGTGGGAATGTTTCGCAACGTGCCGTTCATGGTTCGACACGCTCACCACGAACGGTGTGAATACTTCCCGCGTGGACGCCGGGAGTCCACCCGATTATCCAAGGTCGCCCTGCAATTCGGCGCAGCGAGAGCGCGCCGCCGAACGCCCGCACACGGAATTGCGGGCCGGACTTCTTCGATGCAGCCGCAAGGATGGATTCGGCAGCGTCACTCCTCGATCTTCGCAAACCCCTCCCGCCCAAGGTCCGAAGCCTGCTGCGGCACTCGACGGATTGCGGCACGCTCGAAGCCGTTGCCTTCGAGTACATCGAGCGCGGCCTCGTACGCGGCGTCGTCGAGGTCCGGACTGCGCGCGAAGATCCATGCGTACTTGCGTGAGGGTGCACCGGATACCAGTACCTTGTGCTCCGCGTCGTGTTCGAGCACTGCCCAGTCGAACGTCAGCGGCCAGAACCAGCGCGTGCGCCAGTGCGTGTTGGCTGGAGGATCGAGCGACCACGTCAGCGCTTCGAGCGTCTTCTCGGGCGCATCGAAGCTTCCCTTGCGCGCAATGTAGAGATCCCGGTAACGGCCGTCGCCGCGCCGGATGTACTCGACGCGGGCAGCCACGCGATTGCGCTCGAGCGCGTAGGGAATGTTGGCGATCACATACCAGGTACCGGCGAAATCCGCGTGGGCGATGGAATCCCGCTGCAACTCCTGCATGCGGCGGCCGCCACCCATCGTGCCGCACGCCGTCACCAGCAGTGCTGCCGCGATCGAGAGGGCGATCGTCCTGTTTCGGGTCGACATGGCAACGCTCCTGTCCGGTCAGGAATGCATTGCAGCCCTCGGCGTGTGAAGCGCGCGTGTCGCCGTCAAGGTCAAGCGGACCCGGTGCTGTTGTCGAATCCGGAGCGACCGGCGCGCGAAAGTTCAGGCGTCGAGCGTGAGCAGCGAGGCGTTGCCGCCGGCCGCGGTGGTGTTGATGGTGAGCACGCGCTCGTTGGCGAATCGCGGCAGGTAGTGCGGACCCCCGGCCTTCGGGCCGGTTCCCGACAGCCCCTCGCCACCGAACGGCTGCACGCCGACCACGGCGCCGATCGTGGTGCGGTTGACGTAGCAGTTGCCCGCCCGCACCCGCGAGGAAATGCGCTCGATGGTTTCGTCGATTCGCGAATGAATGCCGAGGGTGAGCCCGTAGCCCGTGGCGTTGATCGAATCGATCACTTGATCGAGGTCGTCCGCATGCCAGCGGATCACATGCAGCACCGGACCGAACACTTCACGCTGGAGCTGATCGAGCGAGCCGAGTTCGAAGGCGCGCGGTGCGAAGAAGGTACCTCCGGCAGCCGCGACGTCGGGGCCGAGCGGCGCCACCTTGATCAGGCGGGCGTCGCGCTGCATCCTCGTCGAGTGTTGTTCGAGGACGTTCAGCGCTTCGAGATCGATGACCGGACCCACGTCGGTTTCCAGCAGCGTGGGATCGCCGACCTGGAGTTCATCCATGGCGCCGCTCAGCATCTCGATGACCCTGTCGGCGATATCGCTCTGCACGAACAGTACGCGGGCGGCGGAGCAGCGCTGGCCCGCCGAGCCGAACGCCGACGCGAGGGTGTCCTTGACCAGCTGCTCGGGCAGGGCCGACGAGTCGGCGATGAGTGCGTTCTGTCCCCCGGTCTCGGCGATCAGCACCGCAATCGCGGCGTCGCGGGCGGCGAGGGCGCGATTGATCGCGCGCGC
>JBGTIG010000176.1:0-3561 GCA_041745755.1 Lysobacterales bacterium | reverse complement strand
ATGGTGCGCGCGTCGATCGGTACCCGGAACTGCTCGACGAACACGACCTCCCGCGCGCGCACTCACACGGTCCGTCGTGGCGAGACACTGGCCGCCATCGCGCGTCGCTACGATTGCGCGAGTGCGAAGATCATCGCGCGTGCGAATGGCCTCAAGGGCCCCAACTTCACCATCCACCCGGGCCAGCGGCTCGACCTTTCCGGATGCTCCTGACACAGTAATCTTGTGGGAACAATCCCCGACCCGACGGCGTCGCAGCCGGAGGTCCCCGGGTCGCGGCTGGGGCCGCTCCCACAGGACGAAGGTCGAGGCACTCAGCGCGCCCGCTCGAGGAACCAGAGCCCCGCGAACAGCTTGAGATCGATGCCGAACCCCTCCGCGTGCCGTGCGAGAAGCCAATCAGGCGCCTCGGCGCGGGTGACCTCGTGCACCGTGATGTCCTCGCCGTCCACACCGCCGCCGCGGCCCACGCGCCGGAGTCCTCTCGCGAGCACGAACGACACGCTCTCGTTGGACATGCCCGCGGACGTCGGTCCCGTCAGGACCAACTCGAACGAGTCGCCGTCGTAGCCGGTTTCCTCGATCAGTTCGCGACGCGCGGTTGCGAGCACGTCGTCGTCTTCCGCTGCCTCGTCGTCGCCGATGAGGCCGGCCGGCATTTCGATGGTGCGCGCGTCGATCGGTACCCGGAACTGCTCGACAAACACGACCTTGCCGTCCTCGGTTTCCGCGATGACGATGACCGCTCCGCCGCCACGGTTGGTGCGCTCGGCATACTCCCACTTGCCCCGGCGCATGATTCTGAGCCACTGGCCGGCGTAGAGGGTCTCGATGGGCGAATCTTGCATAGGCGCGCGTCGCTCGACAAGGCACAATGGCGGGTTCCGGTTGCGCATTCTGCCAGCGGAACCGACGCGACCAGCGTGTTGTCCCATCCGGCCTCCTGTCGAGGCAGCGCCGCCGGGTTCTGCCCGCCGCGGCGAGTGCCGTCCACTCCCTCCAGAACCAGGTCCCATGATGTCAATTCGAAGCTTTTCCCCGTTGCTGGCGATCGCTCTCGGCCTTGCTCTGTTGGCCGCCTCTCCCGGAACGGCAGCGCAGGCGAAGCCCGCGGCCTCGCCGCAGACCGCCGCCAAGCCACTGGCCGAGATCAAGTCGGTGCCGGAGCTGCTGCGGCTCGCCGACGTCGCGCGCGGGAAGAAGGACTGGGTGGAATATGGCCGCATCATGCAGCGCGTGCTCGAACTCAGGCCGTACGCGGGCAATATCCAGCTCGAGATCTCCGCCAGCCACGCTCTGCGCGACGACAAGACCGGGGGTTACAACGCGTTGATGAGCCTTCCGGACCAGGGCTATGGCTTTGCGATCGAGGAAGACGAACGCCTCGAGAACCTGCACGGGACCCAGGTCTGGGACTATCTGGTCGAGAAGTTCGGGGACAACCGCAAACCCGTCGGTGCCGGACGCCTGTTCGCGGCGCTGCCGAAGCAGGATCTCCTCATCGAGTCGATCGCGTGGGATCCAGCCGGCAAGTCGCTGCTGGTCGGCTCGGTTCGAAGCGGCAGGATCTCGCGCGTGACCGCCGACGGAAAACTGGTGGATTTCATCCTGCCCGACGCCACCAACCAGATCGGCGGCGTGTTCGATATCGCCGTCGACGCGCCTCGGAAGGCGTTGTGGGTGGCGACGGCGCAGGTACCGCACGCGAGCCACGCGGACGCCGCGAAGTACGGGGATGCCGCGCTGCTCAAGTTCGAACTCGGCAGCGGCAAGCTGCTCCAGCGGATTGAAATCCCCGCGGAAGGCTCGCCCCGCGTGCCTTCGGCACTCGCTGTCGCGCCCGATGGGTCGGTTTTCGCCGCGGACTCGGTGCAGCCCGTGATCTGGAAAATCGAAGGCGACAACATCCGCACCGTGGTGCGCAATCCGAACCTCACCGGCATCCGGGCGCTTTCCCTGAACCGCAACGGTAGCGTGCTCTACATCGCGGATCACGAGCTCGGCATCTTCGGTCTCGATCTCGCGAGCGGGGAAGCGTTCCATCTCACCGGCCCGCCACAGCTGACCCTATATGCGATCGACGCGCTCGCCTGGCACGACAACCAGCTGATCGCGGTACAGAATGGATTTCCGCCGGCGCGCGTGCTGCGCTTTGCGCTCGACGACAGCGGCCGGCGCATCGTCAATTCGCAGGTGCTCGATGCCGCGCACGCAGCCTTCGGCATTCCGGGCAACATCGCGGTCGGGGGGAGCGACTACTACCTCATCGCGAACTCGCAGAAGCATCTCGTCGATGGCAACGGCAAGCTGATCGAACCCGATGCCCTCGAGGGCGTGCGCATCTTCCAGAGCTCGCTCGCCGAAGCGATGCCCCAGCCGCGCGAGCTTCCCGCGAGCCTGCGCGGTCTGCCCGCGCCCGGATAGGCCCCTTCGGCGAAAGCGACCACGTGCCGAGCTTGCTCGGCCGGGCCAACCACGTGCCGAGCAAGCCCGGCACCTACGGAATCGATTCGCTCTGCGCGCTCCTCGTAGCGGCCGAGCAAGCTCGGCACCTACGGAATTGGTTGGCCATGCGCGCTCGGCGGAGTCAACAGCGCGTCGGACCAACAGGGTGACGAACAAGCCCGTAGGCGCCGCCCGGACGCGCCGCCGATCCCGTGGAGCGATCCCGAAATCCAATCGACACGCTCCGCGCCTGGCCCGCGGCGCGGCGGATTCCTGCGGCGGGTCCGAGACCCGCTCTAAGGTCACCCCCAAGCGTTGACGGACATTTCGGGGTGGGCGTATGGTGCGGCGACTCGGCCCGCCGGGTCGGGAACAGGGGGAATCCATGAAAGCATTGAGCCTGATGTTCGCGGCAGTGTTGGGCGTGTTCGCGGTGGTCGGCAACGCCGAGGCATCGGTACTGCGCGTGGTCGTGGTCGAGACCAGCGATCCGGTCGCCTACATGAAGGACCTGGACAAGGTCCGGGCAATCCAGGAGCGGCTTGGCAACAAGGAAACCATCCGGGCATGGCGCGCGCGATTTGCGGGGGAGGGCGCCGGCCGGGTCGTGGTGGCAATCGAGTTTGCCGACATGGCGGCCTTCGCTGCCAGCGACGGGCGCATGTCGGCGGATGCCGAAATGCAGGGCCTGCTGAAAGCCATGGGCAGCAACCGCAAGATCCTCTCCGACAGCCTGTACGAGGAGATGAAATAGGCCACGGCAGATTGGTCCGCCCGGCCGGACCCGGCCGGGCGGACAGCGTGCAAGGTCAGAACTGGAAGTAGACGAACGGGACCTGCGTCTCGATGCGGGCGAATATTTCCAGGAAGAACACCGCGGCAACGCCGGTGGCGACGACGACGCGAAAGCGCGCGCGTTCGACCAGCCAGTCCTGCAGGCGGCGGCCTCGATCGACGAGGCAGAAGGCCAGCGTTCCGAGCGGAATCAGCCACATCCCCTGGTGTGTCGCGAGGAAGCCCAGGTCCGGCCACGTCGCCAGTTCAACGAGCGCCTGTCGCGTCGCCGCCAGCGTCGGCGCACGGAACGGCACCCAGCCGAGCGTGACGACTGCGAAA
>JBGTIG010000175.1:0-3408 GCA_041745755.1 Lysobacterales bacterium | reverse complement strand
GGCGAGGTGTACTACCCACTCGACGCGCGCAACCGCAACATCCTGATCACGCGGGGCGGCTACGAATCGGTCGAGGTCAATGCCTTCGATCCCGACGGCAACAAGCTGGCGAGTTACGACGCCCAACAGTTCTTCCTGCAGGCCTCCTGGGTCCGCGAGTTCGGCAACTACGGAGCCGGGGCGATCACCGTTCGCCGCGGTACTGGCGACGCCCAGGTGCAGATCGGCGATCCGCAATTGCCGGATTTCGACTTCGAGATCGGCGAGATCGGCGCATCGCTGCTGGTGGATCGCCTCGACAATCTCTACTTCCCGCGCGACGGTTACTTTGCGCGCATCGGCTATCTCGCCTCGCGGGAGACGCTGGGCGCGGATGCGGACTTCGACCAGGTCGACGTCGACGCGCTCGGCGCCAACCGCTTTGGCAAGCACGCACTCCAGTACGGGTTCCGCTATCACACGACCGTCGACGGCACGGCGCCGATCCAGAGTCTCTATCGCCTCGGAGGCCGATCGAACCTGGTGGGGTTCCGGCGCAACGAACTGACTGGCCAGCACTATGCGGTCGTCTTCGGCGGCTACCTGTTCGAGCTCGCCGACGTGTTCGGCCGCGCCGCGCTGGTCGGGGCGACGGTCGAGTACGGCAATGCGTGGCAGCTGCGCGACGATATTTCTTTCGGCGATGGAATTTTCAATGCCAGCGCGTATTTCGGCTTCGACTCCTGGCTCGGGCCGCTGCTGTTCGGATACGGTGCGCGGGAAGGCGGCGAGGGCACGTTGTTCCTCGAAATCGGCCAGCGCTTCTGACCGGGATGCGGGCATAATCAGGATCAGGGCGATCCGCGTCAGTCGGCGTGGTGCCGCCTTCACACCGGCCGCTACAACTGGGGGAATGCACGATGTTCACGAACACCACTACGCGGGTCCTGGGCCTGGCGTTGTCGGCAATGCTCACCGGCGCCGTTGCGCACGCCGCCGAACAGGAACCTGTGCTCGACTACGGCGATTTCGCGGGCGTGCCCGCGGCCTCCGGCGCGGGCTATCGCGTCGATCCGAAGGTTCCGGTGTCCGGCTTCTTCGGCCAGTTCACGGTGAACGCCGGCGAGACAGCGATGAAGGCCGACGGCGTCGAGCAGCTCAACCTGCGCGTTGCGGAAATGCCGGCGCTGACAGCGCTGCAGGAGCTTTCTGGCAAGGACGTGTTCGTCGATGCGATGTCGAAATCGGCGAAGCGCACCGTCACCGCAGTCGGTCGCGCGGTGACCAATCCCGGCGACACGGCCAAGGCATTGCCAGCGGGTGTGGGACGCTTCTTCAAGTCGGCGGGCGCCACTGTCAAACGCACCGCCTCCGGGTCGTCTTCGGGTAACTCTTCCGAAGCGGCGAAGGACGCCGTGGGCATCAACAAGGCCAAGCGCGAAATTGCCAAGCGCGTGGGACTCGATCCCTACACCTCGAATCCGCTGGCCGCCGCGCGACTCGACGAGCTAGCCAATGCGGCGTTCGCGGGGGGCGTCTCGCTCGACGTCGTGCTTGCCGTCGGAACGGGTGGGCTAAGCACCGCCATCTCGGTGACGAAGACGATGAGCAACCTGGCGTGGGAATTGCCGCCGGCGGATATCCGCGCGCGCAACGCGCAGGCGCTCGGCAAGCTCGGTGTCTCCTCCACTGCGGCCAATGCCTTGCTCGACAATGCTCGCTTTACCCCCACACTCGCGCTGGACTTCGTCGACGCGCTCGGCAAGCTCGACGCTGCCAAGGGCCGCAGCGAGTTCGTCACCCTGGCCGCGTCCGCCGCGACGGAATCCGAAGCGCGCTTCTTCATCTCCCAGCTGCGTATGGCCCATGCGTACGCGGGCACAGGCAACGCCCTCACCGCGATCGAGACGCCCGGCAACATCGGGCAGTTCCGCACGGCCAAGGGCGGCGTGTTCGTGCCTGCCGCGCTCGACTACGTCGCGTGGACCGCAGACGTCGAGCGCTTCGCGAGCCGCAAGAACGCAGCCAAGGGCAAACCGGTAGTGTGGCTCACCGGCAAGCTGTCGCCGGCCGCGAAGAAAGGTTTCGCCGCGAACGGCTGGGAAGTGCGCGAGCAGGCGCCACGCGGCTGAGACCGGTCAACCCGGCTGGAGCGAGACGCGCCGCCCTCGGGCGGCGCGTTGGTGTCAGAGCTGGGATTCCAGCGGCAGGACGCCCGCGAACCACGCAGTGGCGCGACGACCCGCCGTGGATTCGGGGTCGCGACCGACGACGTCTTCGTCGCTGCGGCCCCGCCAGCGCAAGCCCTTGCCGTCCGGGCCACGCTCGACCCGCCAGGTGCGGACCCCGTCGGCGGTAGCGTGCTCGAAGCGTTCGCGCAGCAGCGCCGACAGCTCGCGGCTCTCGACCAGCACGCCCTGTTCGCAGTTGATGCGGGCCGATCGCGGATCGAGATTGAAGGAGCCGACGAACACGGTGCCGTCATCGATCAGGGCCGCCTTCGTATGCAGGCTCGCCTTTGATCCGCCCAGGTTGAACTCCTGCTTGCGAGCACTGCCGGGGCGGACTTCGTGCAGCACGACTCCGGCATCGACCAGCGCCGGGCGCGAGCGCGCATAGCCCGCGTGGACGGCGGCCACATCGGTGGCTGCGAGTGAATTGGTCAGCACGGACACTGCGACATCGCGCTTCCGCAAGGCGGCGAGGAAGTCGACCCCGCCATCGCCCGGCACGAAGTAGGGCGACACCAGGATGAGTTCGCGCTCCGCCGCATCGAATGCCGTTCGCAGTCCCTCCAGCACGCCGGGATCCGGATTCGTCCCGTCGCGGATCTTGCGCGGATCGTCAATGAGCGGCTGCACGCGGTCGCTCCAGAACGTCTTTGTCGCGAGCCGTTCCTCGAGCGGCATCTGCCCGGACAGCGCGCGCACATACGGCGCATCCGCGGAGTCGGTCGCAAAGGCGTCGAGGCGCTTGCGCAGCGCGGCGGTTTCGTCCCCGGTGACCGCCGCGTCGATCGTCGCGAGGTCGAGTGACGCCTCGTCGGTCCAGTAGCGCTCGAATCCGTGCGCGAACGCGCGCGCGGCGGGACCGACGAGCGCGAGGTCGAGGTCGGAGAAGTTGACGTCGGGCGACGCCGCGAAGTACTCGTCGCCGATATTGCGGCCACCGACGATCGCGAGAGCGTCGTCCGCGATCCAGGCCTTGTTGTGCATGCGGTGGTTGAGTCGTCCGAAGCGCAGGCCCATCTCCGCCATCGAGCGGAGCGGCCCTGAGCGACTGCGCAGCGGATTGAACAGGCGCACCGCGATGCGGGGATGGGCGTCGAGCGCATGGATCGCCCCGCGTTTGCCGCGTGCGTCGACGTCATCGAGCAGGATGCGCACGCGCACGCCCCGGTCGGCCGCCGCCAGCAGGGTCCGCGCCAGC
>JBGTIG010000174.1:0-3120 GCA_041745755.1 Lysobacterales bacterium | reverse complement strand
TGCGCCGTGTTCCGGATGGCGAGGCCTGCACCATCTATCGATTTGGCCGGTATCGCCGCACCCTCGAGAGCGGGGTGCACTGGGTATGGCCGTTGCTGGATCGCATCGGTCACCGCATCAGCCTCACCGGCCGGCATGCGGAGCTCGATACCGGAACTATCACTCGCGCCGATGGCGAGACCATCGCCGCCGCCGGCACCGTCTATTTCCAGGTCCTCGATGCCGGCCAGGCGGAGGACCAGATCGAGCATCTGGAAGACTGCATCCGCAACAGCCTGCTCGAGGTCCTGCGCGAGGAGCCGTTGCCTCCACCGAGCGCTGCCGCCAGCGACCGCAATCGCGCGCTGAAACGCGGAGTGGACATGCGCCTTCGCCGGTTCGGTCTTACGGCCACGCGCTGTCAGCTTGATCTCGCACGGGGCCTGGATCACGCACGGGCGGCCTGATCGCGGGGCTCCATACAGCGCGCGGACTGCAAGCACACCTCAAGGACTGGCGCTGCATTGTCATGCGCGGTGATACTGACGCCATCGTGTCTGGCGCAGTCGATCCCTCGATTCAAGGCCTTCGGGCGGAGTTGCAGGAAGGTCTGCAGGCGCTGCGCATCGCGCCCGAAATGCGCCTTGTCGAAGAATTGCTTGGGTATCTTGCGCTGCTCGCGCACTGGAACCGGGTATACAACCTGACCTCGGTACGCGAACCGCGCGACATGCTGGTGCGCCATGTCTTCGATTCGCTGGTGGTGGCGGAGCACCTGCAGGAGGGTGCGCTGGCGGATCTCGGTAGCGGTGCGGGTTTGCCGGGCATCCCGCTGGCGTTGCTGGACCGGTCGCGGACGGTCACCCTCGTGGAGAGCAGTGGCAAGAAGGCAAGATTCCTGCGCACTGTCGTTCGCGAGCTCGCGCTCGAGCACGTCGAAATCCATGCCGGGCGCGCCGAATCGGCGAAGGTCGCCCGCAAGCCGCTGGTGATCGCACGCGCGCTGGCGCCCCTGGCCGACCTGGCAGTGCTGGCGGAACCGTGGTTGCAGCCCGGCGGCGAGCTCCTCGCGATGAAGGGACCCGGCTTCGAGTCTGAACTAGCATCCGTTCCGAGCGACTTCGTGACCGCCGCCTGTCATCGCCTGCACGTGCCGAACTTGGACGCGGAGCGCTACTTGGTGGTATTGAAGCGCGCCCCTCCCGCGCATTGATCGATCCTGGAGTCGCGTCCCGCAAGATGTCCCGCATTTTCGCAATCGCCAATCAGAAGGGCGGCGTCGGCAAGACGACGACGGCCGTCAATCTCGCCGCCGCGCTGGCCGAGGCAGGCCGTCGCGTGCTGCTGGTCGATCTCGATCCGCAAGGCAATGCCACGATGGCCGCTGGCATCGACAAGGCGGCTAACCTGCTAAACGGTTTCGAGGTGCTGCTCGAGCAGGAGCCCGCGGCCGCCGCCATCGTCGCCGCGCCGGCGGGCTTCGACCTCATTCCCGGCGGCGCCGATCTCACAGCGGCGGAAGTCAAGCTGATGCAGGCGATTGCGCGCGAGCAACGGCTGCGGGACGTGCTTGCACCGGTGCGGGATCGTTACGACTATATTCTCATCGACTGTCCTCCCTCCCTGTCCATACTGACGCTCAACGCGTTGACCGCTGCCGACGGCGTCATCGTGCCGATGCAGTGCGAATATTTCGCACTCGAGGGGTTGAGCGCACTACTCAACACTGTGCAGGCAGTCAAGGCAAGGCTCAATAGCTCGATCGAGATCGAGGGCATCCTGCGAACCATGTACGACGTCCGCAACAACCTCGCCAATGATGTCTCGGCGCAACTCAACGAACACTTCGGCGACAAGGTTTTCCGTACCGTGATCCCGCGCAACGTCCGTCTCGCCGAAGCACCGAGTCACGGTCAGTCGATCTCGCAGTACGATCGCGGGTCGCGCGGAGCCATCGCCTATTCCGGTCTAGCCGGCGAGCTGTTGCGGCGGGAACGCACCTCGCGGGTCGCGGCGGCTGTCCCGGCGCCGACCACGGCCGGCGCTTCGTGATGGCGCCGAGGAAACGTGGACTCGGTCGTGGCCTCGACGCATTGCTCGGCATCGACTCCAGCGTCGCGGAAGAACCGACGGCCTCCGGTCTTCGCAATGTCGCCGTCGAGCGGTTGCAGCCGGGCCGCTTCCAGCCGCGGCGCAACATCGATCCGGCCGCGCTGACGGAGCTCGCCGCCTCGATTCGCGCGCAAGGCGTGATCCAGCCGATCGTGGTGCGGCCACTCGCGGACGAGCGGTTCGAAATCATCGCGGGAGAACGGCGCTGGCGCGCCGCGCGCGAAGCCGGGTTGAGGGACGTGCCCTGCGTGGTACGCGACGTCGACGACAGTGCGACAGTCGCGATGGCGCTGATCGAGAACATCCAGCGCGAAGACCTGGCGCCCCTCGAGGAGGCGACCGCGCTCAAACGCCTGATCGAGGAATTCGGGCTGACCCACCAGCAGGCAGCGGACGCGGTGGGCCGGTCACGCGCTTCCGTTTCCAACCTCTTGCGGCTACTGGAGCTCGCGCCCGGCGTGCGCAAGCTGCTCGACGCCGGCGCGATCGAAATGGGACACGCTCGCGCCCTGCTCACGTTGCCCGCCACGCGCGCCCTTGTGCTCGCCACAGCCGCGGTCAAGCAGGGCTGGTCGGTTCGTGAACTGGAAACGCATGCTCGCGAACCCGCAAAGACATCCACGCGCTCCGGCCGGCGCGCGGGCGGCTCCATGCGTCCGCCGGCATCGAGCGTCGATGCCGACGTTGCCCTGCTCGCGCGCGAACTCGGCGAGCTGCTTGCGGCGCCCGTGGCGATCGAGCAGGGTCGTGGCGGGCGCGGCAAGCTCGTCATCCGCTACTTCAGCCACGAGGAACTCGACGGACTGATCGAGCGCTTGCGACGCCCAGGCTGACGTCCGCGCCCCCGCGCGACAGCAACTGCGGTGTCATATGTCATTTCGTTGACAGCTGATTTCTGCGGGATATACTGTGCGGCTCCGCGAGCTGCGGGCTCCCTTTTTTGGGTGGTGGTTGGGTGCGTTGGGGCTGGGCGTGAAGCCGGGTTCTGGCGGTCTGGCCACGCGATCTTTGCCAGTGTGCGCAGGTGAC
>JBGTIG010000173.1:0-6651 GCA_041745755.1 Lysobacterales bacterium | reverse complement strand
ACCGTGGCGACGGCGGGCACTGCCCCCGGCAGCCTCGCGCTGGCCTGCACGATTCCGGCGACCGCTCCCAGCAACTTCCTGATCACCGCTGGTGCGAACCGTACGATCAACGCACCGGCCACGCTGGGAGCGAACGCGCCGGATATCGGCGTGTCCTGCGTCCGTCAGGCGGCAGCCACCACGGCGACGCTGACCTGCACCCAGAACGCGACGCCTGATCCGGATCCGGCCGCTTTGACGGCGGTCATCACGTGTCCTGCGGGTACTGGCGGTGGCGACACCTCGCCGACCGTGGCGTTGACGCCGAATCCGTTGAACCTGACGGGTAGCGGCACGGTGACTGGCACGTTGACCGGGACACCGAGCGCTGGCACGGGCACGGCGACCACCACCGTTGCCTGCTCCATTGCTGCGGGTGCTTCAGCCTTTACCGTGACGCCTGCTTCGCGGATCTTCACCGGTCCCACTACCACGGCGCAGACGTTTGCAGTCGGTTGCACCACGCAGGCTGCCGCGACCACGGGCACTCTGGCGTGCACCACGACCCGCAGCGACGGTGTCGTAGTGGCGCCGACGAACATCACGGTTAATTGCCCGGCCTCTGCAGCGGCGACTCCGGAGTTCACCTCGATGCCGCCTGCCGGCACGACGATCACGCTGAACGGTTCGACGGGTGGTACATCGCCGACGAGTCTGGTCACCGTGACGAACTCCGAGCCGGCCACGACGCTGATCGTCAGTGCGGCGATAACGGGTGCAGGCCTGAGCGTTGCTCCGGCGGGTCCCGTCAACATCGCGGGGGGTGCATCGCAGGCCTTCACCGTCAGCTGCGCTACGGCAACTGCCGGTACGGTCAACGGAGTGCTGACGTTCACCACCAACGACCCGGACGATGGCGAGGGGACGGTTACTTATCCCGTCACCTGCAACATCATTACGGGTGGTGCGCAGGCGACTGCGGTGCCCACGTTGTCGACGACCGGCAAGCTGATCGCCATCTTCTCGGTGCTCGGCCTCGGACTGCTCGGCTTCGCGGTATCGCGTCGCACGTAAGCGGAACAAGCAGCTGCAATGATTCGGAAAGGGCGCCCTCGGGCGCCCTTTTTCGTGACTCGAATTGCCCGTCGTCACGATGCGAATGCCGCTGCGAATCCCGCCCTGGTTCACAGACCGTTCGGAGCGCCCCGTGCAGAGTCCCGCCATGCAATCCAGTAATCATGCCGCTGCGTGGTTGATCCTGTTTGTCGCACTGGCCGGCCAGTCAGATGTGCGAGCCTCCGCCACGCTTGTTGAGCCGGTTTCGCCTCCGCTCGTCGCGGATGCTCGGGCGCCGGCCGTGCTCATCGACATCTCGGATGTGCCACTCGCGACCGTCGACGGGTTGAAGCCGTCTACTGACGACGGCTGGTGGCTCGAGCTCGGAGACCAGCTGCTGGTTGCGGGCAACCTGTCGCGCGTTCGCGCTGAAACTCCCGCGACGCGCCTGCGCGAGCTCGGGTCACTCGCGCCCGCCGATCTGGTGTTGCACGCGCGCGGATGCGGAGACTCCACACTGGCTCCTTCGCTCACGCTGGTCACGGGGCTCAACTACGATCTCATGCGCCAGACTCCGGCCACACGCTCGGCAAGTGCGTCAAGTGCGCACGCGTCTCATCTGGGCGCGCCGGAATGGCTGCCCGTCGTCGCCAACTCGGTGATCGCCAGGCGCTTCGAATCGCCCGAAGGTTCAGCCCTGCCTGCCGATCCGGCGATCGTGCCCATCGTGGCGAGGGTAGACGCCGTGCGCTGGTTCGGCGACGTCGAGGCCCTCGCCGCGTTCGATCGCTCCAGTTTCAGCAGCGAGCTGGCACTTGCCCGTGCGTACATTGCCCAGCAGTTCGCCGCGCTCGGCCTTGCGGTCAGCGAGCCGGAGTTCCAGTTCACCTACGGCGGCCAGCCCGCGACCGTTCGCAATGTCATCGGCACTTGGACGGGTTCACGGAATCCGACCGACCTGATCGTCGTCGGCGGACACTACGACTCACGCAACTCCGTCAACGGCGCGCCGCTCGACACCCCCGGCGCGGACGACAATGCAACCGGATGCTCCGGCGTCATGGAAGCGGCGCGGGTGCTGACACGCTTCCGCCCGACGAGCACCGTACTGTTCATGTGTTACGCAGGGGAAGAGCAGGGCCTGCATGGCAGCGCTGCGCACGTCAGCGCGCTCAACGTCGAAGGCATCCTCGGGCGCGTCAGCCACATGGCCAACATGGACATGATCGGCTGGTCGGCAACGCCGGACGTCGGCGTGCTGATTGGAACCACGGGCGCGCCCCAGAACGTCGCGCTGATGCAGGACCTGGCCGAGGCGGCCGAGACTTACGTTCCGGAACTTGGCGTCATGACCACCACCAATACCTGCTGTTCGGATCACATGCCGTACCTCAACGCCGGGCGGCCAGCGGTCTTCAGCATCCATCGCGGCAGCGCCGCGGCATATCCGCATTACCACCGGGCGACCGACCTGCCGCCCAACCTCGGCCCGCACGCACAGGCCGTGGGCGGCGCCATCATCCGCATGAACGTCGCCGCCCTGGCGACGTGGACCGGCGCCTCCGACCGAATCTTCGCCGACACTTTCAGCAACTAGCCTGAGGCGCCCATCCCGGTTACCCGGGAAGGGCGTCAAGAGGAGCGGAGCGGTTACTTCGGGGTCGAAAGATCAGGCCGGTGGGCGTAGACCGTGTATTCGGTGCTTTCGATCGTGCCGCCGAATTGCTTCATGGTTGCCGCGGCCGCCGCTTCGGAACCGAGCGACTTGGCCAGGATGCTCATCAACGATGGATCCGGTTCGGCCATCTCGGCATAACTCTTCATCGGAGTCACGATATCCATGGTGCCCTTGCCGCCGATGCTGTGGGAGATTTCATACGCGTACGGCCACTTCTCGTCGTCGACAGCCTTCTGGATCTTGCTCATGGCATCCATGCGATCAGCATACGTGCCGGGTTTCATGGAGTAGGACGAGACCCCGTAGTACTTGTAGTCCGGACTCTCGATCCAGTGGCTGTGCTTGGTATCGGTCTCCGAAAAATAGTGTTCGGCACGATCAAGGTAAGGTCCGACACTCCCGTTGAACGCCGCATCGGCTTTTGCCTGCATGGACCAGGCGGCCTGGGTATCCATGTCCTTCCACGTATGTTCACCGGAACGGACCACGTAATGATTCAGGTCGCTACCCACCACGGGCTGATAAATCTGCCAGGTGAATCCTTCGCCAGCCGTCTTGCGCCAGGCTGCGTGCTCCTTGATTGCGGCCTCGAACTGTTGTTCCTGTCCCGACTTGGGCCACATCACCCAGAGTGTCGCGACCGTTCCCGACGCGTCCATGGACGGGGTTGCTTTCGTGTCGTCCTGGGCGAGTGCCGCGGACGCGAAGAGCACCAGCAGCGCGGCCAGCGCGGTGCCCAGTGCTGGATGCAGATTTCGAGATTTCATGAGCCTTCCCCCCGGAATGATGTATGAAACGTCCCGCCCGGAAACGAACGTCGCCAGTTCAACGAGACCTCCCGAGTATATCCTCTCGCTTTCCCGACGACTCCCAGGAAGCAGTCGTTCGGGTACGGTAAATTCAGCAGGATTTGCCGGTGAAATCCGATCTTCGATCCCAAGCTGTGGCTTTTCCCGCACCGACTCGGAGTAAATCAGGGGTCGCTGGACTGCCACGAGACATGGAAACGCCGGCGGCAAACGCCCCGCGGCGTGCCGGTACTGGGCGCCAGCGCGGGCGCCTGGTGTCGCCGGGCGCTACTTGCTTGTGAGCAGTTCGGCGGAGTTGATGACTACTGCGGATTTGGGCACGTCACTCGGCAGCGGGCCGGCGGGGCCGGTTTCGACGGCGCGGATGCGATCCACGACATCCATTCCCTTGACGACTTTGCCGAACACCGCATAGCCCCACGTGGCGCCGCTGTCGCGACTCACGAAATCGAGACGCGGCGTGTCCACCACGTTGACGAAGAACTGTGCCGTGGCCGAGTTCGGGTCACCCGTACGCGCCATCGCCACCGAGCCGCGCACATTGCGAAGCCCGTTGTCAGCCTCGTTGACGATCGGCTCGCGCGTCGGCTTCTGGTTGAGGTCGCGCGTGAATCCGCCGCCCTGCACCATGAAGTCCTTGATCACGCGATGGAACACCGTGCCGTCGTAATGCTTGTCCTTGACGTATTGCAGGAAGTTCGCGGTCGAGATCGGCGCTTTGTCGCGATCGAGCTCCAGCGTGATGTCGCCCATGTTCGTGTGCAGGACCACCTGCGGGTGCGGGTCTGCCGCCGCAGTCATCGCGGGCTTGCTGGCTGGGTTGGCGCCGGCCGCGGGCTTCGAAACCTGCGCCTGGGTGGAGAGTGCGAACGCAGCCAGTGCGGCGGCTGCGAAAACGCGGAAGGTGAAAGAACGGCGGATCATGGAAGCTCCTGTGAAGTGGCGGCCCGAGCGCTCGGCGCAGGTTTCAAAAGCCGGCTCGCTTGTGGGACGAGGGTCTTGGCGGGAAATCGGCCGGCGTCCCGACAGGCCGCACGCGGCGTGCCGGGATTTTAGCCGAAAGGTTGAGACCCGGAACGGGGCAAGTTGGTTCGCTGCGGGGTGGGATGGGGCGGCCGGGCACTGGTGTTTGAGCTCTCCGGATTGCCCACGCACGCATTCGCGCCGAGCAAGCTCGGCACCTACAGAGGGAGGGGGGAGTGGGTTCTCGCCGGATCGCTCCACGCATTCATTCGCGCCGAGCAAGCTCGGCGCCTACGGGGGGGCCGTCCGGATTGCCCCACGCCCGCATTCGGGATTCGCCGGAAGGCGCGCCTCGCATGATCGCGAGCCGGGCATCCGTTCACCCGACGAACATGTCGGTGGCGGGAATTCAGCTTGCGGTGCTTTCCTGCTGGAGGGACCACATCTGGGCGTAGCGGCCCGCTTGCGCCAGCAATTGCCGGTGCGTGCCGCGTTCAATGATGCTGCCGGCGTCCAGCACGATGATCTCGTCGGCATCGACGATGGTCGAGAGACGATGCGCAATCACCAGCGTGGTGCGGTCGCGGGAGATTTCCGCGAGCTGCGCCTGGATCGAACGCTCGGTGCGCGTGTCGAGCGCGGAAGTCGCCTCGTCGAGGATCAGGATGGGCGGATCCTTGAGCACCGTACGTGCGATCGCCACGCGCTGCTTCTCGCCACCTGAGAGTTTTAGTCCGCGCTCACCCACGGCGGTCGCGTATGCATCCGGCTGCGCGGCGATGAAGCCATGGATCTGCGCGGCTCGCGCGGCGGCCTCGATCTCGGCCTGCGAGGCGTCAGGTCGGCCGTAACCGATGTTGTAGCCGATCGAATCGTTGAATAGCACGGTGTCCTGCGGAACGATGCCGATGGATGCGCGCAGGCTCGATTGCGACACCTCGCGAATATCCTGCCCGTCGATGCGGATGGCGCCGGCATCGATGTCGTAGAAGCGATACAGCAGTCGCGCCATGGTGGATTTACCCGACCCCGTGGCGCCGACCACCGCCAGCGTCCGCCCTGCGGGGATCGAGAAACTGACCTCGTGCAGGATCTCCCGCCGCGGGTCGTAGCCGAACCGCACGCGATCGAACTCGACGTGTGCCCCGCGCACGGACAGGGCTGCGGCGCTGTCGCCATCGGCGATGTCGCGACGTTCGTGCAGCAGCGCGAACATGCGCTCGATGTTGGTGAAGGCCTGCTTGACCTCGCGGTACATCATGCCGAGATAGTTGAGCGGCCCCGCGAGCTGGATCAGGAAGGCATTGACAAGTACCAGATCGCCAAGCGTGAGCTCCCCGGCCGCAACGCCCTGTGCCGCGCGCCAGAGCAGCAGGGTCAATCCGACCGCGACGATCGCGGATTGCCCGACGTTCAACAGTGCGAGCGTCTTCAGGCTCTTGACGGTCGCGTTCTCGAGTTCGACCAGCGAGCTGTCGTAGCGGCCGAGTTCGAAGCGCTCGTTGTTGAAGTACTTGACCGTCTCGTAGTTGAGAAGGGAGTCGACTGCGGTCGCGTTGGCCAGCGTATCGGCCTCGTTGGCGGCACGGTAGAAACGCAGCCGCCACTCGGTCACGACCACGGTGAATGCGATGTAGGCGGCGAGCGCCGACAGGGTAATCACGGCGAAACCCCAGTCGTAGGCGACGATCAGGAAGATCGTGACCAGGGCCACTTCGAGCAGGGTGGGGAGGATCGTGTAGATGGTCCAGTCGAGCAGGTCGGCGATCGACGTCATGCCGCGCCCGAGATCGCGCGACACGGCACCCGTGCTGCGATCCAGGTGGAACTTGAGGCTGAGTGAATGCAGGTGCTCGAATACCTGCAACGTGACCTGTCGCGATGTGCGCGCCATCACGCGCGCAAAGACTACCTGGCGAAGTTCCTGGAACAGTGCGCCGAACAGCCGGAGCGCACCGTAGGCGAGCACCAGCAGTCCGATCATCACCATGGGTGTTGGCGGCAGGTCGAGGGTGTCCACCAGGCGCTTGAGCACCAGCGGCACGCCGAGTATCGAGAGCTTGGCGATGACCAGCAGGGTAAGCGCAAGCGACACGCGCGCGCGGTGGCGCCAGACGTAGGGCCAGAGCAGGCGCATCGTCGCGGCCGCAGTCGCCTCGCCGCCGC
>JBGTIG010000172.1:0-1616 GCA_041745755.1 Lysobacterales bacterium | reverse complement strand
CCCGGTCGCCAGCGGCAGCTCGGCCGTGACGTCGAGTGCAAGCGCTGCGCCGCGCGCCTTGGTCAAGGGCGCCGGGAGCGTGAGCTTCACGCCGCGGAGCGAAGAGGCGATGTCCACGCGTTGTTCGCGCGTGCGTGCCTCATCGTCGCGCGGGTGTCCGATCGCGACCGTAACCGCGAAGTCGCTGCGGCCATCGAAGTAGGGACGCAGGAGCGCCAGTTCCGGCACTCGGTCGAGCAGCGATCCGGCATCGAGTTCACCGGTGAGCTCCGCCTCGAACTCGTTGCGCGTGGCGTCGAGCGCATGCGCGCCACTGCGAAGCGTAAGCCTGGCGGGATCGCCCTTGAACGTCACCGCCAGGTCCTCGGCGATGAACTTGTGCCCGTCGAAGCGCAACGTACCGCTGGCGTCATCGAAGGCAATGTCCCACTTGCGGTCGACGATGCCGGCATCGGCAAATTCGACGCTGCCCTCGACGGCGGGTTCACCCAGGGATTTCTTGAGGGGGATCTTCAGCGCGATCGCGATGTCGCCCTCGCCGTCGATGGCGAGACCCTCGATCGCGGCACCGATCCTGTCGTTCACGGGCGACGCCCGCAGGTAAGCCAGCATCGCCTCGCCGGGCCCGCGTCCCGTCGCGTCGATGTCGAGCACCGGCTCGGCCAGGCGATCGATCGAAACGGTACCGTCGGTGACCAGAAGTCCCTGCGTGCGTGCGTGCGCGAGGTCGATCTGCATGCCCGCGCCGACGAAGGCGACACGCGCCGCCGCCACGGTGACGGGGGGCCAATCAGGGCGGAACGCGACCTCGGTGTCACGCGCATGGGCGACGGTCTCGAAACGACCTTCGCCCTGCCGGAACGGCCAGTCGTCGAGATCCCCGTGGACCACGACGCCGGCGTCGCTCGCTTCGCCGGAACGCAAGGATTCGACCAGCCACTTCACGGTGACCGCAGGAAGGCGTGTGCGCGGCCAGTACTCCTCCAGCATTGCGATCGCGACGTGATCCACATGGAGCGCAATGTCCGCGAACGGCTTGCCGGAATCCCGCGCGAAGTCGAGCGCCAGCCGTCCGCTGATCCGCGATCCGCCGAGCGCAAGTTCCAGCGCGGCTGCCTCGACGCGGGTGCCGTCGCCCGAGGACAGGATGCCGACCACCCCGCCGCGCCACTCGAGCGCCAGCGGGGCCGGAAAGTCCTTCGACGTCAGCAGGACGCGACCACCGGGATCGGGGACGATCAGCAGCGCCCCGCCGTCACCCGCAAGTTTCGCCTCGACGCCCGACAGTCCCGGATCGTTGCCCGCCGGCTTCCAGCCGACGCCGTGCAGTCTGCCCTCGAAGTGATCCCATTGCCCGCCGCGGCGTCGCGCTTCGAAGTCGCGCAGTTCGCCGTGCGGCGCCGCGCGTCGCAGCCAGTCCCGGGTACCGGTTCCGATCGCAGGGACCAGATCCAGCAGGGGCAGCCATTGTTCGATGCGGATCCGGGGCGTCTGGATCGCGAGCCGATCGCCGCGACCACGCGCGCGCAGCGAGTCGCCGCCAGAGTGCCGGGCATCGAATTGCCAGTCGCCCGTGTCCGTGTGCTGCCACGCGATCCGCCAGCGCGTGGTGGGCG
>JBGTIG010000171.1:0-2642 GCA_041745755.1 Lysobacterales bacterium | reverse complement strand
GGTCGCGACTGGGGTCGCTCCTACGGGTGGAGATATTGGCGCGGAGCGTTGCGAGGCGGTGCGGCCGGCCTGGGCGCGGCGGACTACGTCCTCGATCATGGCGACGAGGCCCATGTGCATGCCGTCGTTCGGGTGGTAGATACGCTCGACGCCATACGACTCGAGTTCGCGGATCTCTTCGGGCGTGATGGTGCCGCCGCCGCCGCCGAACACCTTGATATGCGCGGCGCCACGTTCGCGCAACATGTCGACCATGTACTTGAAGTACTCGACGTGTCCGCCCTGGTAACTCGACAGCGCGATGCCGTCGGCGTCTTCCTGCAAGGCTGCCCGCACCACGTCTTCCACCGAGCGGTTGTGGCCGAGGTGCACGACCTCGACGCCTTGCGCCTGGATCAGCCGGCGCATGATGTTGATCGCCGCGTCGTGCCCGTCGAACAGGCTGGCGGCCGTGACGAACCGCAATGGCGTCGCGACGTTCTCGCGTTCGGGCAGGTGCGCTGCTTGCGTACTCATGGTGAACTCCCCCGGCCCTGCCGGTCGTATGCCCGATTGTATCGACTCGCGCGGAATGCGCTGCCACGCACGCATGGCCACCGCCTTCCGTGGTTCAATTGGTCGCTTCTGCCATCGCCGAGGACGGGTCCGACCGGGTGCGCGCGTGGCCGCTTCAGGAGAGTGAAGATGAAAAAATTCGACATGATTGCGCGCTGCACACAGCTGGCCATCGCGTGGGGCCTTGCCGCATCCGCCCTCGCCCAGGTAGGCCCGCGCGAACCGCTCGACGCGGCGCTGCTCGCAGACGCTGCAGACATCGAATCCGTACAGTTCGAGCCCTTGGACGTCGCGCGGCTGGACGCCGAGGATGCCCTCGCCGACAAGAGCGGCGGCGCGTATCGATTCGCGATCGAACACGAGGTGTCGCTGACCCCGACGAACGCCGGCGAATGGTCTTCCGCGGGCGATCGATCGATTTGGAAACTGCGCATTATGACGAGCGGGGCCCCGCACCTTTACCTGCATTTCGGACGTTTCGATCTGCCGCCCGGAGGCAAGCTGTTCGTGACCGATCCGAGCGGCAACCATGTGCTCGGTCCATACACGGAAGCCGATGAGCTGCCGCACGGGCAGCTGGTGACGCAGATCGTGCCGGGCGAAACGGCCATCGTCCTGCTGGACGTACCCACGCGCGCGGTCGGCAACTTTGCACTCGAACTGGCGAAGGTCTGGCACGGGTATAGAGGCTTCGGCGTTGACGGCATCACTTGCAAGTCGGGCGCGTGCAACATGGACGTGGCATGCCTCGGTTCGAGCGATCCATGGAACCTGCCGCGGCGATCGGCCGGCGCCACCGTGAGAAGCGGAGGTCTCTGCAGCGGTTCGCTCGTGAACAACACCGCCAACGATCGTCGCATGCTGCTCGCCACCGCGCGGCACTGCGGGGTCACCAACGACGTGCAGGCCGCGGCGGTGCTGGTGTACTGGCGCTACGAGTCGCCGACGTGCCGCACACCCGGATCAGGTGCGAGCGGGCAGTCGACTCCGCGGCCGAACACCACTTCGCCGGGCGTGCGACTGCTTGCGACCACCAACAACCCTTTCAGCGGTTGTTCGTCCCCGGGAACCTGTTCCGATTTCAGTCTGATCGAGCTGGCGACGCCGGCGCCTGACAATACCTTCAATCTCTACTGGTCGGGCTGGGATCGACGCCCGCCGCCCGCGGTGTGCACGCAGCCCGCCGATCCCACCTCCACCACCGGCCTCTGCGCCAGCATTCACCATCCGGATGGGGACGAAAAGCGCATCACTTTCGTGCAAGTCAATATGATTATGGACAACATTGCCGGCGCCGCTGGCGTGCACTTCCAGGCGAACTGGGATCCCAATCCGCCTCTGCTGCCGAACATTTCGCCACCGCCCGGTTCGGTGGTGCCGGGCGTCACGGAGCCCGGCTCTTCCGGATCGCCGCTCTACAATGCGCAGCAGCAACTCGTGGGCGTGCTTTCGGGCGGCCCATCTTCCTGCGGGGCAACGGGCGGGAACCTGCGCGACCAGTACGGCGGTCTCTTCCATGCATGGGAAGGCCTCGGGACTTCGGCCACGCGCATGCGCGATCACCTCGATCCGGTCGGCGGCAATCCGGAAACCTTCGTCGGTCTCGACAGCGCGGTAGACGAAGACCTGATCTTCGGCAACGGCTTCGAGTAGGCAAGTGCGAAGAACGGGGTCGGAGTAAAGCCCCTCCGGCGGGCTTTTTTCGTGCCAGAGATCGCCATCACGCAACCAGACGGCATAACAACTCCAAGGGGGGTTTGCTTTATCGTGTGAGGGTTGCGGCCCGGCCGCGCTGTCCGGCATTCACGTTGCCCTTCGAGTCTTCGGCGCGTCCCGCGCTGGACCGCGCGTTTCTCGAGAAGCGCTTCACGCAATCCGCCTTGAGCAAAGGGGCGGACTACTTGCGCGCGGGCCGCGTGGAGATGTCGGATTGCGATGCTTCGCAAGCGTCCGCCCGCGTGATCGGCAACGCCGCGACGCCTTATCGGACGACGATCACGCTGCAGTCGCTCGCCGACACGGTCGTGCTCACCAGCGATTGCACCTGCCCCGTCGGCAATCTTTGCAAGCACGCCGCTGCACTGGCG
>JBGTIG010000170.1:0-2101 GCA_041745755.1 Lysobacterales bacterium | reverse complement strand
CGGGGATCGGATCCGCTCCGGCGGCGCCCACTCCCCAGGTCGAACGTGCGCCACGCGCCCTGCTGCTCGGCACGCCGGGCAGTTGCGCCGACATCATTGCCGCGCTGTTGACCGACAACGGATACCTGGTGCTCGCAGACCGCTTCCGCGCGGATCACCGCAGCGACGGCTTCAGCAAGTTCGACGCGGCCCGGTACGCACCGAATCTCGGCGAAACCGACGAGCGGTTGTTCGCACGGCAATACGAGCGCGCACTCGCACGCCTGCCGCTGCCGGACGCCACCCCGCTGGTCGACTGGTTCCCGGCCTGGGACGCGCGCATGGTCATCCCGGCGCGCTCGGTATTCGGCGCGGTGCCGCTGATCCTCGCCACCGATGACCCACGCGATGCCTGGATCAACTGGCTGGCGTTCGGCGCACGTTCCGGCTGGACCCTCGGCGATGAAGTTGAATCCGCCCGCTGGCTCGGCGTCGCTCTCGAACACCTGATCGCGACCGCGCAGCACAGCGGATTGCCCGTGCTTGCGCTCAACACCAGTGAGCTGTTGGCCGATCCCGCGGGCTGTGGTCGCCGCCTCGGAGAACTGCTCGGCACCGAGCCGCTGGTGCCGGGTGAACGCTATGCGGACGAATGCCGGCCGCAGCGTACCCTGCCCGCGCGTCTGCCTACGGGCACGTGGCAGGCCTATGCCGCCGAGCTCGCTCCGGCGTTCGCGGCCTTCGACACGCTCGCGCGCGGGCTGCGCGAATAGTCTGCGGCTGGCAAACGCCAACAGCTTCGAGGCAGGTCCGACCCATCCGGCCAGGCGCGAGATCGCTCGTCGCATGCCGACGAATCCGAACAGTATTCGACCGACCCTTCCCCGGCACCGTCGAAAGCTCACCTCCAGCGAGGTGAGCCGCCACAGTTTCCTAGCGTGCAAGCCAGACGAGCAACGCGATCCCTGCGGCGATTCGATACAGCGCGAACACCGTGAATCGATGGCTCTGGATGTAGCGCAACAGCCACTTGACCGCCACGAACGCGGTGACGGCGGACGCCGCGAACGCGATCGCAAGCTCGGTCCAGTTCTCGCCGGACACGCCTTTCCCCCGGAGCAGGTCGGCGAGCTCGTACGCCGTGGCGGCGAACATGGTGGGTATGCCGACCAGGAACGCGAACTCGGTCGCTGCGGCGCGCTGCGTCGTGCCGGCGAGGAGCGCGACGAAGATCGTCGCGGCCGAGCGCGAAGTGCCGGGAAAAACACCCGCCACGACCTGGGCGATGCCGACGAGCCACGCCACCGTCCAGGTGATCACGGCCCGTTCCCCGATCGCCGCTGCGCGGCGCGCGGCCAGCCATTCCGCGACGATCATCCAGACGCCGCCAATCACGAGTGCCCAGGCGATCGGTGCGAGCCGGGTGGGCAACTCGAAACCCGACAGCTTGGCGATGAGCCCGAGCACGCCCGTCACCGCGAACGCCAGCATTAGTTTGTACGCATAGTCGCGGGGGGGCTGCGACAGGGGTGCGTCGAGCGACGCGGCGTTCAAGTGCCGTGGCGGCGCGGCGTGCGTTCCGCCCCGCAGGAACGACTGCGCCAGTTCCCACAGCCGCCGCCGGTAGATCGCCACCACGGCAAGGATCGCTCCTGACTGGATCGAGATATTGAAGAGGTCCGAACGCGCGCCCAGCCAGCGCTCGGCGATGAGCAGATGGCCCGTGCTCGAGATCGGCAGGAACTCGGTGATCCCTTCGATCACGCCAAGCAGCAGTGCGGCCAGCCAGTCGCTCACGGTCACCTCCTGGGCCAGGAAACTTCGCAGCAGCTGCGATCACAGCGAAGCCGTCCTCGAGTTCTCGAGTTGCGGTGGCCTGCGACGGATCCCTCGAAGCACATCACGATACCGGCGCGCTCGGGCGGCCGTCTTCCCCGGCAGGCGGCTATCAATCCCGGCGGCCCGGCGACTGGACCTGCGCTTCGATCAAGTCGACGAAGGACGCGGCGAAGGACGCGCCATCGATCAACGGCGTGGCGGCGAGTCGTGCGCGCAGACCCGTGCGCAGCTCCGCCAGCTGCGGTCGGGTTGCCGCCGCGCGCACCGCGAGTGCCACGTAGTC
>JBGTIG010000169.1:0-1916 GCA_041745755.1 Lysobacterales bacterium | reverse complement strand
CGCATGTATCTGGACCACTTCGGCCTGCGCGAAGCGCCCTTCGCGATCACACCCGACCCGCGCTTCGTGGTCCTTTCCGAGCGCCACCGCGAGGCGCTCGCGCACCTGCGCTACGGCATCGAGCAAGGGGGTTCGGGCGGCTTCGTGTTGCTGACGGGCGACATCGGCACCGGCAAGACCACGCTCAGCCGATTGCTGCTCGAGCAGTTGCCGCCCAATACGCGCGCGGCGCTCCTGCTGAACCCGCGCGTGAACGCGATCGAGCTGCTCGAGAGTCTCATCGACGAGCTCGGCATCGCGCGGGGCTCCGCCCGGCGAGGGTCGTCCAGGTCGCTGGTCGATGCCTTGAATGCCCACCTGCTTGCCGCCCACGCGCGTGGGGAGAAAGTCGTGGTGGTCATCGACGAGGCGCAGAACCTGTCCACCGAGGCGCTGGAACAGGTGAGATTGCTCACCAATCTCGAGACTGCCACCGCCAAGTTGCTGCAGGTCGTTCTGCTCGGCCAGCCCGAACTGCGCGACGTCCTCGCGCGCGAAGATCTCGCGCAGCTGGCCCAGCGGATCACGGCCCGCTATCACCTCTCGCCACTCGATGCCCCGGAAACCGAGACGTATCTCCGGCACCGGCTGGCGGTGGCGGGCTCCAGGCGGTTCCCTTTCACTGCGGCCGCGGTGCGCGCCCTGCATGCGCGGGCGGGAGGCGTGCCGAGACGGATCAACATCATCGCGGATCGTGCGCTCACGGGGGCCTATGCGCACCAGGCCAACGAAGTCGGCAAGGAACTCGTGCAGCGCGCTGCCGACGAGGCGCTCGGTGAGTCTTCCGGAAGGACTCGGCCCTGGCTGGCGGTAGCGGTCGGAGGCGCGCTCGTGATCGGTGCCCTGATCCTGGCGTCGACCGTCTCGCAGCGTGGTTCCGGCAGCGCATCGGCCGGCGATGCCTCGAGCGGATCGAGGAAAAACCGGACCGATGCCACAGCTCCCCGCCGGACAGCAGCGCTTGCGGTCCCGTCCACAGGCGCCACCGACCCAGGGCAATCGGGATCTGCGCAGGCGGCGCCACTGCAGAACGACGCCGCGTGGCGTGCGCTTCTCGCGGCCTGGAACGTACCCCTCGAACTCGCGGCAAATGGCTGCCAGCCTGAACTTGCCGCAGGCATCCACTGTCTCGAGAGCGTGGGTAGCCTCGAACGACTGCGCCGACTCGGCGCACCGGTGCTGGTGACGTTCGAACTCGATGGCGAACGCCGGCACCTGCTTCTGCATCGAATCACCGACCTTACCCTCGGCTTCGCGTCTGCCTCCGCGTCGGGCGCATCGCAGATGCCGCGGGATTCATTCGAAGAGCGATGGCTCGGCGAATTCCGTGCGGTCTGGCGCGTGCCGCCCGAACTGTCCGAGGTGCTTTTCCACGGCGCCCGGGGCGCAGGTGTCGAATGGCTCGAACGCGCGCTCGTCGCCGCTGGCGTAGCCGCGCCGCCCGCGCATGTTCGCGGTCTCTACGATCTGCCGCTGGCCGCCGCGGTACGCACCCTGCAGCGCCGCTTCGGTCTTCTCGAAGATGGCGTGGCGGGGCGCGAAACCCAGTGGATTCTTGCGAGCCGCCTGGCGGCGAGCGAAGGCAGGTTCGCGGATTCCACAGCGATCAATCCCGGGATTCCGCCGCGTCCCCTAGACTCTCCCGCAACGACCGAACCGTGAAGCCATGTCGCTGATTCTCGAAGCTCTGAAGCGGTCCGAGTCGCAGCGCAGGCTCGGCGAAGCGCCGGATCTGCTCGCTCCCGCGCCCGCGTTCATCGCGACCGCGCAAGAGCGTTCACCGGCATGGCGTTGGCCGCTCGGCATCGGGCTGGCGATCGTCCTGATCGCAGCCGCCGCCGGCTGGATGCTGCGGCAGTCGACCGCGGACAGCGAGA
>JBGTIG010000168.1:0-10055 GCA_041745755.1 Lysobacterales bacterium | reverse complement strand
GCGCGACGCCGCCACGGGTGGTGGTGGTCGTGCTCGCACCCAGCGCCGGCGGCGCGATGAACGAGGAGACCAGGGCCAGGTCGGAGGGCGTGACCGAGAGCGAGACGGAGGTTCCATCGGCCACTGCGACGCCGTTGTTGTTGGCGACGCGCACCGAGATCGGAATGACCGAACTCGGCGTAGCCGTGGTCGCTACGGGATCGAAAGTCACGCGCAGCTCGGAGGGTGTGAAGCTGCCACCCTCGTTGGAACCGCCGCCGCCACCGCCGCCGCATGCGGCGAGCACAGTGGCCGCCAGCAGGCCGATCAGGATTTGGATAAGGGCTTTCATTCAACGTTCTCCAGACATCTGTTCGGGCGGCTCGAAGGTGAGGCGGTTACGGCCTGCGCTGGCCAGGGGCTAGCGTAGGCTCTGCGCGAGTATCTTGGGTGTGACGAAGATCAGCAGTTCCGCCTTTTCACTCGTGCGGTTCTTGTTGCGGAACAATACGCCGAGGCCCGGGATATCGCCCAGGAAAGGCACCTTCTGCAGGTCTTCGCGCTTGCTGAACTCGTAGACGCCACCCAGCACCACCGTCTGGCCGTTGTCCACCAGCACCGCGGTGCTCAACTCGCGCTTCTGGATCTGGGGCACGTCGCCAATCGAGGTGCTGACGAAGCCTGCAACCTCGTCCTTCTTCACGTTCATGTTGAGGAAGACGCGCTGGTCCTGGGTGATCGTCGGCGTCACCTTGAGTTCCAGCAGCACTTCCTTGAACTGCACGTTGGGAATCGGTACGTCATTGCCACCCGACTGCGGCGAGATGGTGACGAAACCCACTTCGTCGCCCTGCCGGATCACCGCCTCGCGCTGGTTGGCGGTGATGACGCGCGGATTCGAGACCACTTCGCCGCGCCCTTCGGTTTCCAGCGCCGACAACTCGAGATCGAGAAGGTAATCGGCGCCGAGCACCGCGAGCGCGAGGCTGCCCGCAGGATTGGCCACCGGCAGGTTGACGTTCAGGCGCTCCGCCAGGTTCGGCACCAGCACGCCATTGCCGACCAACGGATCCGGCGACGCGACCGGCAAGCCGGTGGTGCGCCCAGCGAACCGGTTCTGGAGCGCGAGATTGTTCATGCGGTCCGTGCTTTCGGATGTTCCGCCGGTCGTCAGGATATTGCCGTCTCGGTCTTCGTACCCGCCGGAGAGGCCGAACCTTGCTCCGATCTCGCGGCCGAAGCTTTCCGACGCAATCACGATGCGCGATTCGATCAGGACCTGGTCCACCGGACGATCAAGGCGCGCCACCAGTTCGCGGATCTCCGCGATCTTGGCGGGCGTGTCGTTGACCAGCAGCACGTTCGTGCGCTCATCGAAGGTCACGCTGCCGCGGGTCGACAGGAAGCCCGACGTCTGGCTGGTGGTCGCACCGGCGGCGCCCCCTCCGCTTCCCCCCTGCTGACCCTGGAGCGCCTCCGATGTCAGGAGTTCTGCGATGTCCTTGGCCTTGCCGTAGTTCACCTGGAGGTATTCGGACACCAGCGGCGCGTTGTCGTCGAGGCGGATGCGCGCCTCCGCGATCTGTGTCTCGCGCGCGACGATCTCGGCCTGCGGCGCGACCCAGATCACGTTGCCGGACTGGCGCTTGTCGAGCCCCTTGGCGTTCATGACGATGTCGAGCGCCTGGTCCCAGGGCACATTGTCGAGTCTCAACGTGACACTTCCCTGCACGGTGTCCGCCACCACGATGTTGAGGTTCGACACGTCCGCAATGAGCTGCAGCACCGAGCGCACCGGAATGTCCTGGAAGTTGAATGTCACGCGTTCACCGGAATAGACCGGTTCCTCGAGTGCACGCTGCGCAGGTGAGAGGACTTTCGGCGCCGAGACTTCCACCACGTACTCGCGACCGGTCTGGTATCCGAGGTGCTCGAACTCGGCATCGGTCATGACTTCGACGCGGGTGCCGTTGCCGGTGGCGCGCACGGAGATGCCCTGGACTGGCGTTGCAAAATCCGTCACGTCGAGCTGGCGCGGCACGGCGCTGCCGAGCGTGGTCCCTGGCAGATCGATGAGCAGGCGGTTGCCGTCGCGCCGGACGTTGGCTGAAGCGTTCTCGCTGTTGAAGCCGATGATGACGCGACCCTCGCCCTCACTGCCGCGGCGGAAGTCGAGGTTGGAGATGGAGGCCTGCGTCACGGCGACGGACTTGGTGGGGTCGTTGGCCGCCATGACGGCGGTCTGCGCGGCTGCCATTCCACCCGAGTCGAGACTGAGGACAAGCTTGTTGCCCTCGACGCGCGTCGAGTAACCGACCATGCGATCGAGTTCCACGATGACCCGGGTACGCCCGCCGGCTTCGACCGCCGTCACGGCTTCGGCTGCGCCGAGCCCCACGGGCACGCGGCGCTCGGTCAGCGCGTTGCGGGTATCCGGCAGGTCCAGGGCGATCCGGGGCGGCGCGCCAATCGTGAACAACTTGGGCGTGGCGGGAGGCCGCGCCATGTTGAGGCTGATCTCCGTGCGCCCGCCGGGAGCGACCGTGGAAGTCACGCTCTCGAGTGCGTTCTGCGCTGCCGCAGGTACGGCGAAGGTCGCCATTCCCAGCAGCAGCAACGTCCATCCTGCCCGACGTTGCCGACGCAGAAATGCGGTTAGCGGGTTGCCTCGACTGATCATGCCGGTCACCTTTGTGCGCAGTCTGGAGTTGCTCATGCCGTGTTCCCCAACGCCTATTCTTGATCCAGCGCGATCGAAGCGGGTCGTTCCATCCAGCCACCCGCCCCGTTCGATATGAGTTCAACCAGCTCGATCCGGTCCTCGAAGACCTGGACGATCTGGCCGTAGTTCTGCCCGAGATAGTTGCCGGGACGCAACCGATGCACGACGCCGTCGGTGTCCTCGAGCAGCGCTGTCAGCGCCGTGCCCTTGCCGATCGTGCCAACCATGTCGAGCGTGTCGAGCGGAAACGCTTCCAAGGTTTCTCGAGTACGTGTCGGATCGGGTCGCGGTCCGCTGGCTCCTTCGCTCTCGTCCACGCTTTGCGTGAACGGATCGCGCAGATGGTCTGCAGCGTAGACGAAGGTCTCGAAAGTCTGCATGACGGGAATCGGATCCAGCGGATCGCCGCGTTCCTGCTTGATGGCCTCGACCTGCTCGACCAGATCCTCCGTGCCACGGGAACACCCGAGACAGAGCAGCGGCACCAGCAGCGCGCCGAGCACGCGCAGCGCGTTCCGTTTGGCTTGTCGGCGCATGCTCAAGGCCCCCCCGGCGCAGGCGTGGCTTCGGCCCCGGCGGGCAGTTCGCTGGCGGCCGCCTCTGCCGCGGCAACTTCCTCGGGGTCGAGATAACGATAGGTCTTGACCGTTCCCTCGAGCACGAGGGGGCCGCCAGAGGCGATCGAAGCGTCCGCGTTCTCGGGCGTCAATGAGATGTCGTGCATGGTCAGGATCACGACCCGCGGCAGGGAAGCGACGCCGCTGACGAAATGCCCGAACTGGTGGAAGCCGCCCACCATCTTGAGTGCGATGGGCTTTTCGATATATAGCTCTTTCGGAACTTCGGGTCCCGGTTCGAATTTCTGGTTGTCGAGTCCGCTCGACAGCGCCGTCTGCGAAATGTCCACCAACAGAGCGTCCATCTCGGTCTTGCTCGGGAGCTGCTCGATCATCTTCTTGATGATCTCCTGCATTTCCTCGAGCTGGAGCTTGAGCGCGTCGAGGTTGACGACGCGCTTCTGTTTCTCGGTGAAGGTCGCGAGCAGCTCGGCCTGCCGGGCCTCGTGCGTCTTGAGTTCCTCGCGTTGTCCCCGGATCTTGACGTAGTAGCCGACGCCGATCACCACCAGGAAGAGCAGCACACAGAAGGTGATCTTGACGCCCTGCGGCCAGCTGCCAGCACGGTTGAAGTCGAGATTTCGGAAGTCGGCAAGTTTCACGTCGCGCCTCCCGTGGTCGGGGCCGGTGGAATCGGCGTGGCACTGGTCGGCGCGATGACCGGCTCGGCGCCCGTTTCCGCGTCGGCAGCGGTGCCGGCGGCCTGCGGCTTGGATAGCGTGATGCGCAGGATGAAAGCGTAGCGACTGCGCGCGTTGTCGTCCTTCGTCTCCACGATGCCGAGGTCGGGATTCTCCAGCCATTCCGAGGCGTCGAGGCTGCGCATATAGGTCGACACGCGAGTGTTGGACTCGGCGAGTCCCTCGAGGGTGAGCACATCCCCGTTCTGCTTCACCGAACGCAGGTGCACGCCATCGGGAACCGTACGCACCAGTTCATCGAAAAGATGCACCATGCGCGCGCGATCGGCCTGCAGTTCTTCGATGGCCTTCTTGCGCGAAAGCAGCTGCTCGCGCGTCTTGTCGAGCACTTCGATCTCCGCGATCTTGGCGTCGAGTTTCTTGATCTCGTCCTCGAGGTAGGCATTGCGCTCGACCTGGCCCGAGATCTGGCCACTGAAGAACAGCATGGCGCCAAGGAACGCCAGCACTGCGGCGCCGGCGGTGGCGCCGAGCATCGCGAAGAATTCCTTCTCGCGTTGCTTGCGACGCTGGTCCCGCCAGGGCAGGAGGTTGATCTTTGACATCAGTCGAAGCTCCTGAGCGCAAGGCCGCAGGCGATCATCAGCGCCGGCGCATCCTGCGCGAGCGAATGCGCCTGCACGCGCGACGACAAGGACATGCCGGCCAGCGGATTGGCGATGATGGCCGGCACACCCATCTGCTCGTGCACCATCTCGCTGACGCCGGGAATCGATGCGCAGCCACCGGCGAGCACCAGCTGGTCGACCCTGCTGAATTCGCTGCCGGCATAGAAGAACTGCAGCAGGCGACTGATCTGCTGCACCATCGCTTCCTTGAAGGGTTCCAGCACTTCGATCTCGTAGGATTCGGGCAATCCACCCTGGCGCTTCGCGAGCCCGGCTTCCTCGTAGGTCAGGCCGTATCGGCGCATGACCTCGTCGGTCAGCTGCTTGCCGCCGAAAACCTGCTCGCGGGTGTACACGGCGCGCTGGTTCTTGAGGACGATGAGCGTGGTCATGGTGGCGCCGACATCGACCACCGCGACCAGGCCGTCGCGCGGGACGCTCAGCTGCTCCGACACCAGCTGGAAGGCGTTCTCCATCGCGAACGCCTCGACGTCGATCACGCGGGCTTCGAGTCCGCCCATGTCGAGCGCCGCGGTGCGGGCCTCGACGTTCTCCGTGCGCGACGCGGCGAGCAGCACGTTGACCATCTCCGGGTTGTCCTTGACCGGACCCACCACTTCGAAGTCGAGGCTTACTTCCTCGAGCGGATAGGGGATGTACTGGCCGGCCTCGGCCTGCACGATGTCCTCGAGGTTGTCGTCGTTGGCTTCCACCGCCGGCATCGGAATGAGCTTGGTGATGACCGCCGAGCCCGAAACCGCGGCTGCAGCGAACTTGGTCTTGGTGCCCGAGCGGTGGATGGCGCGGCGGATCGCATCTCCGACGGCCTCGACTTCGACCAGATTCTTCTCGACGACGGCGTTGGGCGGCAGCGGCTCGACCGCGTAGTGCTCAACGCGATAGCGCCCGCCGGTCTGGCTCAGTTGCAAGACCTTGACGGCGGTCGAACTGATGTCCACCCCGATCAGAGGAGGTGTCTTGCTGGTGAATAGCCCCACCCTTTTTCCCCTTTGCCACGCGCCCTTACGAGCGAAAGATGCGTAAAAGCATTAAATAGCAACTTTAACGGAATATCAACGTCCCCCGTCACATTCCGTTCCCGACCCCCTGGATGTGCTCCTCCGGAAACCGCCCCGATCCTGCCATCGTCGTTTCCCGGGCGTCACCTATACTCTCGCGTCGTCCGCTTGTCTGCCCCTGATGTCACGACTCCTTCGTCTGCTGCGCTGGCTGGTTGCGCTTGCCTTGATCGGCGCCCTGCTCGGCGTCGCGGCCATCGGCATAGCCTACTGGCTGATTGCGCCCAAATTGCCGACCCCCGCGCAAATCCGCGATATCCACCTCCAGGTACCGCTCAAGGTCTACAGCGCAGATGGCAAGCTGATGGCGATTTTCGGCGAGGCCAGGCGCACGCCCGTCGAATTCAGCGCCGTTCCGGCCCGGCTTCGGCAGGCCTTCCTCGCCATCGAGGACGCACGCTTCTACCAGCATCCCGGCGTCGACGTGGTCGGAATATCCCGTGCGGCCTGGCTGCTCGCGACCACCCGCGACAAGCGGGTTCCGGGTGGCAGCACCATCACCCAGCAGGTGGCACGGAACTTTTTCCTGAGCTCGGAATATTCGGTCGACCGCAAGCTGGCCGAGATCTTCCTTGCGATCCGCATGGAACGCGAACTCACGAAGGACGAAATATTCGAGCTCTATCTCAACAAGATTTTCTTCGGGTACCGCTCGTACGGAGTCGTGGCCGCCGCCGACTTCTATTACGGCAAGACGCTCGAGCAGCTCAATCTGGCCGAATCGGCGATGCTCGCGGCGATCCCGAAGTTCCCTTCGAGCGGCAATCCGCTCAGCAATCCGGACCGCGCACGCCAGCGCCGTGACTACGTATTGCTGCGCATGCGCGAGGAGCGATTCATCACGCCGGAAGCGTACGCGGCTGCCGTGAACACGCCGGAGCGCGCCGCGCCGCACGAGCCCGTACTCGAGATGCACGCGCCGTATCTCGCGGAAATGGTGCGACAGGAGTCGATCGCCCGCCTGGGGGCGGAAGCCCTGACCGCGGGTTACCTCGTGACTACCACCGTGACGTCGCGGATGCAGCAGGCGGCCGAGCTCGCGGTCCGGGCAGGGCTCGAGGAATACGATCGACGCCATGGCTACCGTGGTCCGGAAGCGCACACCGAACTGCGGGAGGGCAGCGGCGCCGCCGACTGGCGGCAGGCGCTGTCCGGGTACGAGATGGTCGCGGGGCAGTTCCCGGCACTCGCGATATCCGTGGAAGCCCGGCAGGCGCAGCTGTACCTCCCTGACGGGACCGAGGTGACGCTGCCTTTCGCCGGAGTCGCCTGGGCGCGGCCTTATCTCAAGGTCAGCGCGCGCGGCGCGGCGCCGGATTCGGTGTCCGACGTGATCCGGCGTGGCGACATCGTCAGGATCCAGCGCGGACCGGATGGCGAATGGCGGCTGGCGCAGATTCCGGCAGCGCAAGCCGCCCTCGTCGCCCTCGATCCCGATGATGGCGCGATCACGGCGCTGGTGGGCGGCTATCACTTCCGCCTCTCCAAGTTCAATCGCGCGGTCCAGAGCAACCGCAATCCGGGATCGGGGTTCAAGCCCTTTGTCTACTCCGCGGCGCTCGAGCGCGGCTTCACGCCCGCCAGCGTCGTCAACGACGCGCCGGTGGAGTTTCCCGACCCCTCGAAGCCCGACGGCGTGTGGCGACCCCAGAACAGCGATGGTCGATTCCTCGGCCCGATGAAGCTGCGACAGGCACTGGTGCGGTCGCGCAACCTGGTCTCGGTTCGATTGCTCGACACCATCGGCGTCGGATACGCCCGCGAGTACATCACGCGTTTCGGATTTCCGCTCGAATCCCTGCCGGAGAACATGTCGCTTGCGCTCGGCACCGCTTCCGCAGCTCCCCTCATCATGGCGCGTGGCTATGCCGTGTTCGCCAACAGCGGTTATCGCGTCGAGCCCTACGTGGTGGCAAAAGTCGTGGACGGCGAAGGCAAGACCGTCTACACCGCCAACCCGCCGCGCGTCTGCCGCGATTGCCCCGAACGCATCGCGCAGGGCGACCGGCCGCCCGGCAGTGGCGACGCACAGGACCTGTCGGTGCTGCTCGGCGACGCGCCTCCGCCTCCGCCCTCGCCCATCGTGCCGGAGACAGCCGAACCGACCGGGCCTGCGCTCGCTACCCGGGTCATCGACGCGCGCAACGCGTACCTGTTGACTTCGATGATGCGCGATGTGATCAAGCACGGCACGGGCCGCGGTGCGCTGGTGCTCAAGCGCGACGATCTCTCGGGCAAGACCGGAACCACCAACGAGCATCGTGACGCCTGGTTCTCCGGATTCAACGACCGTGTGGTCGCGTCGGCATGGATCGGATTCGACGATTTCACCACGCTCGGCCGGGGCGAGTATGCGGCCACCGTGGCATTGCCGGTCTGGGTCGCGTTCATGCGCGCGGCGCTCGTCGACGTGCCCGAAGCGCCGTTCGAACCGCCGCCCGGCATGACGGCGGTACGCGTGACCAGCGGGGCTGGTGTCCCGACCGGGGACGGCGGTGTCGTCGAATACTTCCGCAACGAAGACCTCACGCGACTCGCGGATGCGCGGTCCGCCGAGACCGCATCGCAGGAAACAGAGCAGGGCTACGATCTCTTCTGATCGGGATTCGAGCATCGATCGACTGAATTCCAGACGCGGCAAGGGGGCTCCGGGACTGTCCGCGCACAGCGCCTGCGTGCGACAGGCAGTCGCGGAGGAAGCCGCGCGTCTGCTCGAGGAGCAGGGCGCGCGTGACCACACCTCGGCGCGCATCAAGGCCGCCGCTCGACTCGGTGTGACGAACGAGAAGCTGCTGCCGCGCAACGACGAGATCGAGCTTGCCCTGAAGGCACGACAGCGGCTGTTCCGGACCCGCACGCAGCCCATGGCCCTGCGCAGCCTTCGCGAGGCGGCCGTCGCCGCAATGGAGTTCCTGCGGCGCTTCGAGCCGCGGCTTGTCGGCTCCGTGCTCGATGGCACCGCGGACATGCACTCCGCGGTCTGCCTTGATGTCTTCCATGACGACGCGCTGGAATTCATCGATCATCTGCTGTCGCAGGGCGTCGAGTTCGAGCAGTCCGAACGGCGAGTGCGCTACACCAATGAGCGGACGCGGCCGGTCCCCGCATTTCGATTCGAAGCGGGCGGCGCGGCGTTCGAAATCCGGCTGTTCGCGCTCGACGATCTGCGCGAAGCGCCGTTGGACCGCATTCGCGCGCGCCCGCAGAAACGGGCGGCGCTCGGCGAAGTGGTGCGGCTCCTGGATGGATGAGCAACCGGCGCCCGGGCTGTTCGCCCGGACCGCTGCCGCCGGTTTCAGCCCCGGCGTTCGAGCGCCGCGTACTCGCGCGGTGGCGACCCGGTGTAGATCTCGCGCGGGCGGCCGATGCGGGTCTCGGGATCCTCGTGCTGCTCGAGCCAGTGCGACACCCAGCCCGCGGTGCGCGCGATCGCGAACATCACGGTGAACATCTCGGTCGGAATCCTCAGCGCCTTGTAGATCAGGCCCGAATAGAAATCGACGTTCGGGTAGAGCTTGCGACCGACGAAGTAGTCGTCCTTGAGCGCGGCTTCCTCGAGTCGGAGCGCAACTTCGAGCAAAGGATCGTCGATGTTGAGTTCGCCCAGCACCTGGTGGGTCATCTCGCGAATGATCGTGGCACGCGGGTCGAAGTTCTTGTACACGCGATGCCCGAAGCCCATCAGGCGGAAACCGGAATCCTTGTCCTTGGCCTTCTCGACCGCTCGTCCCACCTGGTCGGGCGTACCGATCTCTTCCAGCATCTCGAGCACCGCCTCGTTGGCGCCACCGTGCGCGGGGCCCCAGAGCGCGGCGATGCCGGCCGAGACGCACGCATAGGGATTGGCGCCGGTCGAGCCAACGAGGCGCACGGTCGAGGTGGACGCGTTCTGCTCGTGATCGGCGTGCAGGATGAACAGAAGGTCCAGCGCACGTGCCGCCACCGGCGAGAGTTCCAGTGGCTCGCTCGGCACCTCGAACATCATGTGCAGGAAGCGGTCGCAATACTCGAGGTTGTTGCGCGGATAGCGCATCGGCCAGCCGATCGAGTAGCGATAGCACGCAGCGGCGATGGTGGGCATCTTGGCAATCAGGCGGATGGCGGCGAGCCGGCGCTGCGCCACATCCCGAAGATCCAGCGCGTCGTGGTAGAAGCTCGCCAGCGAGCCGATCACGCCACAGAGCATCGCCATCGGGTGCGCGTCGTGGCGGAAACCCTGCAGGAAGCTTTTGAGCGCCTCGTGCATCATCGAGTGATGCGTGACCTCGTGCTCGAACGCGATGGATTGCCGGGTATCCGGCAGCTCCCCGTTGATCAGGAGGTAGGCGACTTCGAGGAAGTTCGAATGT
>JBGTIG010000167.1:0-4553 GCA_041745755.1 Lysobacterales bacterium | reverse complement strand
GAACCGGGCGCGCGCATCGAGTTCGCGGCGCGCGCGCGCGAAGCTCGAGCCCGCCACCTGGTCGAGCCAGTGCTGGAAGCCGGGACTCTGTCCCTGGCGACGAGACACCGTGCGCATGATCCAGAGGCCGAGTGGTATCAGCAGCAGGCCTACCCCTGCGCTTGTCGCGAACACGCTCCAATGCAGGCCACGCAACAAGTCGGCGCCGAAGAGCCCCTTGAAAACCACGGCGACGGCGGGCCACCACAGCATGACCGCCGTAAGCGTCACCCACTTCGCCAGACGCAGTCGCCGCGCGCGCAGCGCGTCCAGCCCGGCCTGCAGCGCCGTGACCGGGAGCGTGTAGTCGAGCGTGGCGAACGCGCGCCACTGGCGCACGTTGACTACCCATTCGGCGACCAGCAGCACGCCGATGGAACCAGCCGCCACGAGATAAAGCGCGTCGCCGCGATGAGTCCAGAGGAAGGCGGCGAGTGCCAGCAACAGCAGGCCGCCGCTCGACATTCCCGCCAGCAACCAGCCGGAATGCCGGCGGAAGGCGGAGGCGGTGCGGCGATCGAGGGCGGCGCGCATTGCCTCGACGTTGACGGTGAGTTGCTGGTCAATCGCCTGCGAGGATCCCTGCCAGCTTCCACGCAGGGCGTCCATATCGAATGTGCTCATGCCGTTTTCTCCACCGGGACGTCTGCGGCGTGATCCCGCTGCAGACGTTGTTTGATGCGCCCGACGCGGGTCGCGACGTTGGTTGCGCTGAGGCCGATCATCGTCGCGATCTCTTCCTGCGCGTAGCCTTCGAGATAAAGCACGATCAACGCGCGATCGAGGGCGTCGAGTCGGGCGATGAGCTGATGCAGCGCACGCAGGTCGTCGCCTTCCGCATCGAGTACCCGGTCGGCGGCGACGAGATCCATGCCGAATTCCTCGATGGGTACGGTGTCGCGGATCCGGCGACCCTCGCCGCGAAAGTGCGAGATCGCGACATTGACGGCGACCGTATGCATGAACGTCACGAACCCCACCCGGCCATCGAAGCGCGGGTAGGCACGCCAGAGTTCCATCACCATCTCCTGGATCAGGTCGCCGCGGTCTTCGCGACGCCGGCAATAGGCGTTCGCAACCTTGTAGAGCACGGCCTTGTGAGGCGTGAGCCGGGCGAGGAACGCGTCGTGATCGGTGCGCATGCAGGATTATTCGCGCGGCGGGGCAGAAAAATCACGCGCCGCCGGCGCGCGCCCCGTTTCAGGAGTAGCCGGGAACAGGTTCCGGCGTCCGGGTTCCCGGCGCGGACCAGGAAAATGCCGTCAGTGCGCCGCCGCTGGCATAGGATGCGCACAAGCTGGCTGGAGTGAAATGCATGGACTTCGAAGCGGGCGCACGGGCGCAGGACTACGTGGAGCGCGTCAGCGCGTTCATCGAACACCAGGTCATCCCCGTCGAGCATGCCGTGCTCGCCGAATACGCCGCGCTGGATCGCCATGACTGGCGCGGCTGGCGAGAGAGCGCGCACATCCTGCGGCTGCGGGAGTCGGCACGCGCGCAGGGGCTCTGGAACCTGTTCCTGCCGGATGCGGAGCACGGCGCGGGCCTCACCAACGCCGAGTACGCACCGATCGCCGAAGCGACCGGTCGCGTGCCCTTTGCGCCGGAGCTCTTCAACTGCAACGCGCCCGACACCGGCAACATGGAAGTCCTGCTGCACTACGGCTCGCCCGAGCAGCAGGCGCGGTGGTTGCAGCCGCTGCTCGAGGGCACCATCCGTTCCTGCTTCTGTATGACGGAGCCGGAGGTCGCGTCCAGCGACGCCACCAACATCGAGGCCGAAGTGCGATTCGAGGGCGACGAAGTCGTGCTGACGGGTCGCAAATGGTGGATTACGGGCGCCGGCCATCCGCGCTGCGAGCTCGCGCTGTTTCTCGGGCGTTCCGATCCGGAGGCGCCGCGTCACGCGCAGCACACGATTGTTGCGGTGCCGATGGACGCAAAAGGTCTGCGCATCGAACGCATGCTGAGCGTGTTCGGCGAAACCGATCCGCCTTACGGCCACGGCGAGCTGGTGTTCCACGAGGTGCGCGTCCCCGCCACGAACGTGATCCTCGGTCGCGGTCGCGGCTTCGAGATTGCGCAGGGACGACTGGGTCCTGGACGCATCCATCACTGCATGCGCTGTATCGGTGCGGCCGAACGCGCGCTCGAGCTCATGATCAGGCGGGGCCTCGAGCGGATCGCGTTCGGCAGGTCGCTGCTCGACCTGGGGGGCAACCGCGAGCGCATCGCCGATCTGCGCCTGGCCATCGACCAGGCGCGGCTGCTCACCCTGCACGCCGCACGGCTGATCGACGAGCGCGGTGCGCGGGATTCCGAATCGCAGCGCGCCATCGCCGCCATCAAGATCGTCGCGCCGAATGTGCTGCAACTCGTCGTTGACGAGGCGATCCAGTTGCACGGTGCGGCCGGACTCGCGCCCGACCTGCCGCTCGCCGCGTTTTTCGTGCAGGCGCGCGCGCTGCGCATCGCCGATGGCCCCGACGCGGTGCACCGTCAGACACTCGCGAAACTCGAGATCGCGGCGCAGCAGGCGCGCTGGGAACGGCGAGCTTCCGACGGGAAGACATCGCCGTCGTGAGAGGCGGAGTCTGCACAGGAGAATTTCCGGAATCGGGATTTCCCGCGTGGTGAAGTCGAGGTCAACCGTGCCGCGTTCCGGCGAAGCGCTTGATGCGGAAGTGGTGGACGTCTGGCTCAAGGCTCAGCTTCCGCATCTCGAGGGCGCGCCGGACATCACCCAGTATTCGGGCGGCGCCTCCAACTGGACGTACCGCCTGCGCTACGCCAACGACGATCTGGTGTTGCGGCGGGCTCCCGCCGGCACCAAGGCGGCGGGCGCACATGACATGGCACGCGAGTTCCGCATCCAGCAGGCGCTGAAGCCCGGGTTCGACCGTGTTCCGCAGGTACACGCGCTCTGCGAGGATCCGGGCGTGATCGGCAGTCCGTTCTACGTCATGGAGCGCATCGACGGCGTCATCCCGCGCCGGGACATGCCGCGCGACGTGGAGCTCGACCGCGCCGGCACGCGCGCGCTCTGCATCGCGGCGCTCGACACGCTCGTTGCCCTGCACGCTGTCGACGCCACCACCCCTTCGCTTGCCGCCTTCGGCAAGGGTGCGGGGTACGCGCAACGGCAGATCGAGGGCTGGAGCGAGCGCTATCGCCGCGCGCGCACCTGGAACGTGCCGCGCTTCGAGCGCGTGATGCGCTGGCTTGCCGACAGCGTTCCCGTGGACACCGGCACCTGCGTCATCCACAACGACTACCGCTTCGACAACCTCGTGCTCGACCGCGCCGACCCGACGCGCATCCTCGGCGTGCTCGACTGGGAAATGGCGACGCTGGGCGACCCGTTGATGGACCTCGGCAACTCGCTCGCGTACTGGGTCGAAGCGAACGATGATTTCTTCATCCGCGGCATGCGCCGCCAGCCGACGCATCTGCCCGGCATGCTCACGCGCCTGGAAGTGATCGCGTACTACGAGCAGGCCAGCGGTCGCAGCGGCGCGCACTGGGCGTTTTACGAAACCTACGGGCTGTTCCGCCTAGCCGCTATCGTGCAGCAGATCTACTACCGCTACCACCACCGGCAGTCGCGCAATCCCGCCTTCCGCCATTTCTGGCTCATGGTCCACTACCTCGAACGCCGCTGTCTCGCACGCTTGCGCGCCAGCTGATCGCTTGCGCGATGGCCGCGGACGGTAGTCAGAAGGGTCCGAGCGCGTGAGCCTTGGCCGTCAGCGCGCGGCGTGTGACTTCGTGCAGCGGCTTGTGCCAGTGCACGATCAGGTGTTGATGCCCGGTCTTCTCGAACCCGGCCGCTTGCGCAACCTCAAGGGCGCGCGCGTCGCCGCAGTGACCGAAAAACGCGTCACAGTCATTGGCAAATCTGGCGAACGCGTACTTGAGGATCAGGAACCACATGCCGCCTGCCGCGTACAGCGCCGCGCGCTCGTCGGCTTGCATGCGCGCGACCACCCGCCCGTCGCTGCACGATCCGCCTGAAAGATAGATGTCGCCAAACGGACGCATGTGTGAGTAGCTCAACACGTGATGCGCACCCGCAGCATCGCGATAGAAGGCCACCAGATGGCGGGGCACATCCGGGGCCGCAGCCGCGAACTTGCGCTGGAACAGCTCCCCGATGAGGAACTCCGCCGAATCGACTTCGCTGATCAGGAGGCATGAGCGCAGGGCGGGTGGCAGCAACTCGTCCATCGGACGTCTCGCGCGTTCAGAAACTCCGCGATCCTAACGCGTCTCTCGAGCTTGTGCGGTCGATCCCGCACCGCGCGGACCACGGGGTCGGAACCTGCGCCGAACCCGGCGCTCCCAAGTGCAGTTCGCCGCCGCTTCGGCAACCCTGGCGAGTCCTGCCCACGGCACGGGAAGCCGGCGCGCCGGTAGCAGGGATCAGACGGTGGCAGATGTCAGCAGCGCCTCCAGCTCCTGCGGTGACTTCCAGTCAAGGCCGCAAACGAACCGCGGCAGGCGCCAGCGATCGC